>NZ_JBILTE010000164.1:0-5630 GCF_044371705.1 Flavobacterium sp.
TTCCGTCTAAAAAAACGAATTATACCTTATATTTGCCCTGAAATTTCAGGGCTTTTTTTATGGTTAATCACAACGGTACTTTCGTTTCTTCTGATTTAATTTTAACGCAAAACAGAGCATTTTTATATGGCGATGCAGTTTTTGAAACGGTTAAAATTGTCAACGCCAAAATCTTATTTTTTGAAGATCATTATTTTCGGTTAATGGCGTCGATGCGTATTCTTCGAATGAATATACCGATGGAGTTTACATTAGAGTTTTTGGAACAAGAGCTTTTAAAAGTAGCCGAAACAAATGGTTATTCACATTCTGCCCGAGTTCGCATTACGGTTTACAGAAATGATGGAGGCTATTATTTACCTAAAGATCGGGGAGTTTCCTATTTAATCAGCAGCCAGGAAATAGCTTTTATAAATTATCAGTATTTTTCTGGTTCCTATGAAGTGGAATTGTATAAAGATTTTTATGTGAGTAGTCAATTGCTTGCCACTTTGAAGACTACTCAAAAAATGATTTCAACCTTGGGAAGTATTTTTGCCGATGAAAACGGGTATGACAATTGTTTGCTTCTGAACGAATCAAAAAATGTCACGGAAGCTTTAAATGGTTCATTATTTATGCTGATGGGGAATAAGTTGCAAACACCACCTCTGACTGAAGGCTGTTTGAATGGAATCATGCGTAAGCAAATTTTAACTATTGCCCGAAAAATGGAAGGAATTGAAGTGGTGGAAGAACCTATTTCTCCATTTGATTTACAAAAAGCAGATGAACTGTTTTGCACCAATGTGGTTCGAGGAATTCAACCCATTACAAAGTACCGTAAAAAGGAATATATTACTACTTTTTCACAGAGTTTGGTGCAACAATTGAATGAATTTGCAGGAATTGCTTAATTGAGCATTGGATTTTCGGGAGCATTTGACCATAAAAGGTATTCGCCGCCTAATTCGATGAGTTGTTCTTTCCAAAAATCAAACGTAGGTTTTTTGAAAATAGAACTTTTGTAGATGTTTTCAATGGCGATCCATGAATTGGAATTCATTTCATCTTCCAATTGATTGGCATCCCAACCGGTGTATCCCAGAAAAAAACGGATGGAGTCTTTGTGAATTGTCCCATTATTGATTAAATCGCGGGTTTGTTCAAAATCGCCGCCCCAATAAATTCCGTTGGAAATTTTGATGCTGTTAGGGATTAGATTTGGAATACAATGAATGAAATACAAATTGTCTTGTTCCACCGGACCACCGTTGTAAATGCTAAACGATGCCTCAATATCCGGCACTAAATCATTAATGGTATACTCTAGGGGTTTGTTCATGATGAATCCAACGGAACCTTCCTTGTTATGATCTGCCAATAAAATAACCGAACGATTGAATGAAAGATCTCCAATAATAGAAGGTTCTGCAATGAGCAAATGCCCTTTTTTAAGTTTTTCTGTTATCATTCCGTCACAATTTTGAACTAAATTTAACAAATATATTTATTACTAACCAAATTAATCACAAAAAAAAAGCCTCACAATTGCGAGGCTCTTATATAATATAGACTAAAATATTAGTTCACAGAACCTTCTAATTCAGCACCAGCTTTAAATTTCACAACATTTTTAGCTGCAATTTTAATAGTTTTTCCAGTTTGAGGATTTCTTCCGTCTCTTGCAGCTCTTTTAGAAACTGACCAAGAACCAAAACCTACTAAAGATACTCTTCCGCCTTTTTTCAAAGTGCCACCTACGTTACCTAAAAATGATTCTAAAGCTAATTTAGCTGCTGCTTTTGTGATGCCTGCGTCAGCAGCAATTGCATCGATTAATTCTGATTTGTTCATAATAATAGTTATTAATTTTGGTTAAACATTACGTTAATAATAACAAATTTAAAAGGATTTCCTTACTGGGCAAGTGTTTTCGCAAGTTTTCGTAACTATTGTTAATAACTTAGGTTTTTTGTTGATAAAGGAATGCCGTTCGGCGAGTTTTTTCGCATTCTTTCAATGTTTACAATGCTTTACACCACTTTTGCATTCGGTGAAAATTGCATTCCGTTTAGCAATTCAGCAGTCGCCATTTTTTTCTTCCCCGGAAACTGAAGTTGTGTTATTTTTAATGAACCATCTATACCGGCGACGGTCATTTCTTTTTTAGTGGTATGAATACTTCCCGGAACCATTGTATGAGCTTCATTAATTAGTTGGGCTTCATAAATTTTTATCATCCATTCTTGGTTGTTGTCCCAAATTGACGTCCAAGCAGTGGGGTAGGGGCTTAATCCTCTGATTTGATTATACACTTTTTGTATAGGTTGCGTCCAATCAATTTTACAATTGTCTTTGTTTAATTTTGGGGCGTCTTTTATTCCCGAAGTTTCAGTTTGTAAAGTAGATTGCACGCCTTTACTTTCTATTGCAGCTAATGTATCTACTACAGTTTTACATCCCAACTCCATTAAGCGGTCATGTAGTTCTCCGGCATTTTCAGTTGGAGCAATCGCGGTTTCGGCACTTAAAATCATGGCACCCGTATCAATTTTATCATCAATAAAAAAAGTAGTGACACCTGTTTTTTCTTCGCCATTAATAATTGCCCAATTGATTGGTGCGGCACCACGGTAATTTGGCAGCAAAGAAGCATGTAAATTAAAGGTGCCAAATTTCGGCATTTTCCAAACTACTTCAGGGAGCATGCGAAAGGCAACCACTACTTGACAATTGGCATTTAGACTTCTTAGCTCTTCCAAAAAAGTCTCGTCTTTTAAATTAGTAGGTTGCAGAATTTTTAATTCGTGAGCCAAAGCATATTCTTTCACCGCTGAACAATTGATTTTTTGCCCTCTTCCCGCAGGCTTATCAGCAGCAGTAATAACTCCGACAACTTCATAATTATTTTTTAAAATAGCATCCAAAATGCCTACTGCAAATTCGGGAGTACCCATAAAAACGATGCGTAATTTTTCCATTTAATTGATTGTGTATTTATTATTGGGCAAAACTTTGATAAAGTCATTGTCTAATAATTCCTGAAGTGCAAAGATAAGTTGCTCTTCGCTAATCTTGGTTATTTGCTGCAATTCTCTAGATGACAAAGGTTTCTCTTTGATGAGTTTTAAAAGAACGTTTGAATCCTTTTCGGAATTGCTTTTGGTTACTTTTTTACTGATACAATACGAACAATTACCACAATCAGCGGTGCCACGCTCGCCAAAATAATTTAAAATTAAACTGTTTTTACAATGTGCTTTGTCAGTAACATAGTCAAGCACTGCTTGTAATTTATTCTGTTTCAGCTCGTTTTGAGCCTCCAAATATTTACTTACTCGATTGATGGTGCGTTCATCTTCGCGAACCTCATTAAAGGTGATAGAGGAGTCATTATTTTTAGCAGTATATTCAATAATTCCTTTTTCTTTGAGTCGAAGTAAAGTTGCTTCAATGACAGCTTCTGGTTGATTTGATTTTCTTGAAATTAAAGATAAATTAATAGCTGTTGGCATGTCATAAATGCCGGAATAGTTACGCAATACTGCCAAGATAACTTCCTCATCTTGCGGGTTCAAGCTGATGTATCGAATGACTTCTTTGCTTTCCAACAGAAATTGCAAGACAATCTTTTCTGAATATTCCTGTGAAAAAGTAATAATGCCTTGCCGGTCTAAAAATGTTAAACTGTTATAAGTTTTGATCACCGGAAATTGATACTGACTGCAGAAATGATTTAAATTGAAAGAAAATTGTTCATCAATTCCTTCTCCGTAAGCAATTTGAAAGTAATTGCACAATTTGTTATAAACCGTTTTTAAAAACTCTTTATCAGGTAAACTATGGATAAATTGTGATTGTGCCGAAACCGTATCCGAAGGATGATGCAATAAAACAGCAAACGATTTTTCGCCATTTCTTCCTGCTCGTCCTGATTCTTGGTAATAATTTTCCAGATTCTCCGGTAATTGTACATGAATAACTGTTCGAACATTTGGTTTGTCAATACCCATACCAAAAGCGTTAGTAGCAACAATCACTTGTGCCTTTTCAGACATCCAAAGGTGCATATTTTTTTCTTTTTCACGCTTGGGCAATCCACCGTGATAAAAAGTGGTTTGAAATCCTAATTGCGAGAGTTGAAAGGAAAGATCGTGACACATTTTCCGATTTCGGACATATATAATAGAAGGTTCCGGATTCTTTTTTAAAATCTGCTCTATTTTATACCCTTTGTCTTCGGTTTCGTAAACAAAATAGCCAATATTTTCACGTGCAAACGAAATTTGAAACAACTTGGGTTGCTGCATTTCCAGCTGTTTGATGATGTCTTTTTTCACGTCCAAAGTGGCCGATGCGGTCAAGGCAATCATAGGCACATTTGGAAACAAAGGTTTTAGCAAATTGATTTTGGTATAGGAAGGCCTAAAATCATGTCCCCACTGCGAAATACAATGTGCTTCATCGATAGCAATTAAATTTAATGGAAGATTTTTGATTTTTTCTAAAACCCAATCTTGCTGTAAACGTTCAGGCGAAACATATAAAAATTTATAATTCCCATACACGCAATTGTCTAATAATGTAATGACCTCATCAGCGTGAATACCTCCTGTTAACGCAATTGCTTTGATGTCGCGTTTCATTAAATTGTCCACTTGGTCTTTCATCAACGCTACTAAAGGAGAGATAACTAGGCAAATCCCCTCATTGACCAAAGCCGGAATTTGAAAACACAACGATTTTCCGCCACCTGTGGGTAGCAAAGCTAAGGTGTCTTTTCCATCCAAAACCGATGCAATAATTTCTTCTTGCGGATATCGAAAGGAATCGTAGCCCCAATATTTTTTTAATAGCTCATGAGCTTTTGACATAAACTTATATTGAAATTTTATCTAAGATATAAAGAATTCGATTAGCAACAGTGTCTTGAGGGACTTCAATAGGTTGGTAACCAAAATCTTGATACGTTTCGTTGAGGTGGTTATAAATTAATTTAGCTTGTTCAAAATTTTCATACCGATGGTCGTCAGAACTATAGATAGCTTCCCAAGGAGGCAATATGAATACAGATTCGTACCGATGTTCCTTACAAGCTTTGTCAAAAACAGTAGGATAGGAGTCGCCAATATAATTCATGTATGCCAAAACATCCGGAATTCCTCGGTCTAAAAAAACAATTTCGTTTGTTGCGTGTAGAGCTTCTTCATATTGTTTTTTTCGTCCTTCCAAAATCAGCTGACTAAAAAGCACCGGATTTTTCAAAAAAAGTTGGCTAATGCCTTGTTCTTTGGCTTTTTGAGTAATTTCTCTTGAAATTTCAGGAAAGCAATTAAACCCTTTGTCAAGTAAAGCGTTGATTAATGTGGTTTTTCCGGTCCCCGGACCTCCGGTAATAACGATCAAATGTTTACTCACGTTTTTATAAATAAGGCAATAAAAGTAGCTAAACATACTATTCAATCCAACTATTGATACTGTTTTGACATTTTATTGGCATAGTTGTATGATTAAAAAAGTGTATTTTTGTTGTCAGTTTTTATACAAATAGTCAAAAACAGAATTCTTTTACTCAAAAGAGAATTTTGAAATCAAAAATGTATATTTGCTTCAAATTGCGATAGATTCATGCAGTAGTTACCTCCGTA
>NZ_JBILTE010000165.1:0-5624 GCF_044371705.1 Flavobacterium sp.
GTATTTTAAAGACAATAGACTTCAAGTTTCCATTTTTATGTCGCCAATCAATGTGCATGTGACCCGCTATGCCATCAACGGAAAAATTAATTTCAGCAAATATCACCCCGGCAAATATTTGGTTGCGTGGCATCCAAAAGCAAGTACAGAAAACGAACGAACGACCGTTGTCATTGAGAGTCGCAATTTCGGGGAAATTCTTTACCGCCAAATTGCAGGTGCTTTGGCTCGAAGAATAGTCAATTATGCACAAGAAGGAATGATGGTGAAACAAGGAACCGATGCCGGATTTATAAAATTTGGTTCTCGTGTGGATTTATACTTACCTTTAGGTACAAAAATAAATGTTTCATTGAACCAAAAAGCAGTGGGTGGCGAAACCATCATTGCTTCAAAATCTGAATGACCAACAAAGATTTAGATACTCGCTTTAGGGAAGCTTTTGAGAAAGCATCCAACATGACCGAAACGTTACCTCCGGACGTGATGTTGCGTATCTATGCCTATTATAAACAAGCAACTCACGGAATGGTTGGTTACACACAACCTTCGACCAATGATTTGAGAAATGCTTTTAAAACCAATGCTTGGATGCAAATAAGTCATATTTCTTCCGATGAAGCAAAGGAATTGTACATTGAAACCATTAATTCTTTAATCCATAAAAAAAAGTAACTATGAAAAAATCTGTGCTAAGCTTAAGTTTTGCTCTACTTGTGATTGGTTTCCAATCTTGTAACAATAACAAAAATTTAGAAGAAGTAGTAGAAGTACCAGGCCCTGAAAATGAAAAAGTAGAAGTAGAAATGGGCAAACCCGAAGATGTTAAAGCCGACGCAGGCGGTTCATTTGAAATGATTGCACTTCCGTATGCCTACAATGCTTTGGAACCTCATATTGATGCCAGAACGATGGAAATTCACTTTTCGAAACATCATTTAGGCTATACCAATAATTTAAACAAAGCAATTGCCGGAACCGACATGGCTAATATCTCGATAGAAGACATTTTGAAAAAAGTAGATGCTGAGAACAAAGCCGTTCGAAACAATGCCGGCGGTTACTACAACCACAATTTCTTTTGGGAAATTATGGGAGCCAACAAAGGTGGTGAACCAACTGGTCCGGTGGCCGATGCTATTACAAAAGATTTTGGTTCATTTGCCGATTTTAAAACACAATTTACTGATGCCGCTACCAAACAATTTGGTTCAGGTTGGGCTTGGTTAGTGGTTGGAAAAGACGGCAAATTAAGTATCCTTGCAACACCAAATCAAGACAATCCGTTGATGACAAAAATTGGGTTGTCAGGAACGCCTATTTTGGCTGTTGATGTTTGGGAACACGCTTATTACTTGAATTATCAGAATAAAAGAAAAGATTATGTGGAAGCTTTCTTCAATGTAATCAACTGGGAAAAAGTAGCTGAAAAGTATGCCGCTACCCAAACGGTACCGGTTCAATAATTTCTACTAACATATGATAGATCCCGGACTCACGTTCGGGATTTTTTTAATTTACTATTTATGAGAAATCATTTTCTATTCCTTATTGTCGTTATTTTTTTAGTCTCTTGTAAAAAAGAGGATGAAAAGAATGCTACCAAAGTGGCAAGCGATCTGAATCATTTCAAACTAAAAGGAAAGATACAATCGATTGATGAAAAGTCCTTTGTTTTTGCTGGAGGTACAATTGGCGAACGCAAAAGAGAAAATTATTCAGAATATGACTACGCCATGACATTTAATGAAAACGGTCAATTACTTTCTGAAAAAAAGTTTTTATCCAACGGAATGGTGCAAGAAGAAAACACTTATGAAGGTCTGTCAAAAAAGCTATTTATGTACCAATACATGAACAACAGTTTGTTTTTAACTAGTAAATATTCATGGGACGATTTTGGAAACAACATCATTATCACTCGAAGAAATCCGGATGAGTCGCAATACGACAAGATTGTTCAAACATTCGTGGCCAATAAAATTGTTCAAAAAAGAACGTTTGATGCTCAGGACAATTTAACTGATAAAATTACCTACGAATACGATGCAAAAGGAAATCTGATTCATGAGAACTACTATAAAAACAGAGATTTGGTTACACATAGCATTGCCTATGAATACGATTCCAACAATAACAAAATGATAGAAACCTATTATACCGGTGCCGATGAACTGGTTTCCGTAACCAAATTTAATTACTTGAACAATTTGTTAATCAATGTAGCATCGTTTCCCAAAGGTCAAGAACTGCAATATGCGGAAACTAAAATGTATGATGCGAAAGGCAATTTGAATTACAATAAAATTACTGACAATTCCGTCAATACTGAAGTGGAAGAAAAAATGAATTTTGATAGCAAAAAAAACATGCTATCAAGTATGATTTATCAAAATGGCATGCTCATGCAATCTGTTACCAATAAATACAATGAAAACAATTTATTAATTGAAACGTTAGTAACCAAACAAGATGGGACTGTAGAGACAAAAACCTCTGAGTATGAAGTGGATAAAGCAGGGAATTGGATTAGTAAAATTGTTTATTTAAACAAAGAACCGCAATTTAAAATTCAACGAACGATTACGTATTTTGATTGATAGTCAATTAAAGACTTTCAAACTTAAAGATTCTGTCAAGCTGAACTTGTTTCAGCTTCTCTTCAGAAAATGTAAAGACGCTGAAACAAGTTCGAAATTGAAAAATTTATTGAGATGCTGAAACAAGCAGCATGACAACATAGTGCTTATTTATTTGTTTGTCAACCCCGCCAAACTTTGTTCAATCGTTGCGATTTTAGCCAAAGCATCTGCTTCTTTATTTCGTTCATTGTCAATAATTTCCGGTTTAGCATTGGCAACAAACTTGTCATTGGACAATTTCACTTGAACCGATTGTAGAAAGCCTTTGGTGTATTTCAATTCTTCTTCTAACTTATTAATCTCTGCATCCACATCAATGTTTCCGGTTATCGGAATAAAATATTCATTTGATTTGACACGATACGTCAATGCACCGTTAACTTTTTCTGTTACGTAAGTCAGTTCACTTAGGTTTCCTAACTTCATGATGATTGCATCAAAATACGTAGAAGCGTTTTCATTATTTACAATCTTCAACCCAATAGTGTCTTTAAAAGAAATATTTTTTTCTTTACGAATGGTTCTAATTCCGGCAATTACTTCTGCTACAAAATCAAAATCAGCAATTAAATGTTGATTCACTAAGGTCATTTTTGGCCATTCTGAAATAATCAACGCTTCTTTAGGAGAACGCTCGGCAATATACTGCCAAATTTCCTCAGTTATGAAAGGCATGAACGGATGCAATAATTTCAAGTTATTCTCCAGCATTTCAATGGCTTTGTCAAACGTTGTTTGGTCGATGGGTTGTTGATAAGCAGGTTTTATGATTTCTAAGAACCACGAACAGAAATCATCCCAAACCAATTTATAAATAGCCATCAAAGCATCAGACAAGCGGTATTTGTCAAAATTGTTTTCAATCTCCAGCAGGGTTTGCTGTAATTTCGCTTCGTACCATTCAATGGCAACTTTTGAACTTTCCGGTTGCGGAATAGCTGCTACCTCCCACCCCTTGATTAAACGGAAGGCATTCCATATTTTATTGGCAAAAGCTTTACCGTTGTTGCATAATTCTTCGTCAAACATGATGTCGTTTCCGGCAGAAGCACTTAAAAGTAAACCTACACGAACACCATCGGCACCAAATTTTTCAATCAACTCAAGTGGTTCCGGTGAATTTCCAAGCGACTTCGACATTTTTCGGCGTTGTTTGTCGCGAACCAATCCCGTTAAATAGACATTCGTAAACGGTTTTTTTCCTGTGTATTCATAACCTGCAATAATCATTCTCGCCACCCAGAAAAATAAAATATCCGGACCGGTTACTAAATCATTGGTTGGGTAATAGTACTTAAAATCTTTATTTTCAGGTTCTAAAATACCTCCAAAAACAGCCATTGGCCACAACCAGGAAGAGAACCAAGTGTCTAAAGCATCAGGATCTTGCGATAAGTTGTTGGTTGTAAGTTGTTGGTTGTTGGTTTTTTCTTTGGCTAAAACTAACGCATCATTGATGTTTTCGGCTACAACAAAATCCTCCTTCCCATCACCATAAAAATAGGCCGGAATTTGTTGGCCCCACCATAACTGACGAGAGATATTCCAATCGCGTATATTTTCTAACCAATGACGGTAGGTGTTATTAAAACGGTTGGGATATAATTTTACTTCATTGGTTTCCAACACTGCTTTGATTGCAGGTTTTACCAAATCTTCCATTTTCAAAAACCATTGATCTGATAAACGAGGCTCGATTACTGCTTTGGTTCGCTCCGAAGTCCCCACTTTATTCATGTGGATTTCCGTTTTAGACAGTGCCCCAAGTGCTTCCAATTCTTTTACAATTTCAGTTCGCACCACAAAACGGTCTTTTCCTTGGTAATGCAATCCATAGGAATTCAAGGTAGCATCATCATTGAAAATATCGATAATTTCCAAATGATGCTTCTCTCCCAATGTTTTGTCATTCACATCGTGAGCAGGAGTAACTTTCAAGCAACCTGTTCCAAATTCAACATCAACATATTCATCTTCAATAATTGGAATCACACGACCACAAATCGGAACGATTGCTTTCTTCCCTTTCAAATGAGCAAAACGTTCATCGTTTGGATTGATACAAATGGCAGTATCACCAAAAATAGTTTCAGGACGAGTTGTTGCGATAATAAGCCCCCCATCCCCCGAAGGGGGAGTTTGAGCATCGTTATCAACTATTTGGTAACGAATAAAATATAATTTTCCACTTTGTTCTTCAAAAATCACTTCTTCGTCAGACAAAGTCGTTTTCGCTTCCGGATCCCAGTTAACCATTCTATATCCGCGATAAATCATTCCTTTATTGTACAAATCCACAAAAGATTTGATAACGGAGGCTGACATATCATCATCCATCGTAAATTTGGTTCGATCCCAATCGCACGAACAGCCCAACTGTTTCAATTGTTCTAAGATGGTTCCTCCATATTTATCGGTCCATTCGTAGGCATGTTTTAAGAACTCTTCACGAGTTAAATCCGATTTGTTGATTCCTTCCGATTTCAATTTTGCAACAACTTTCGCTTCGGTTGCAATAGATGCGTGGTCGGTTCCGGGCACCCAACAAGCATTAAGCCCTTTTAAACGGGCTCTTCGAATCAAAACATCCTGAATAGTATTGTTCAACATATGTCCCATATGCAACACTCCGGTAACGTTTGGTGGCGGTATAACAATGGTATACGGCGTTCGTTCATCAGGTTCTGAATGAAAATAATTATTTTTCATCCAGTAGTCATACCATTTCTTCTCGGCTTGTTTGGCATCAAATTGTGCAGGAATCGACATAAATTCTATGTATTAATTATTCTCCTAATTGAGAATACTGTTTGATTAAATTAATTGTTCAGCAATAAACGAACAGAATCACTAAAGTGGTCTGATATTTGCAATTACTGCAAAAGTAAGTATTTAAGAAGAGTATTAAAAACGATTTTACTATTTGTAATTTACTTAAAAGTAAGTATTTTTACAAGACCCAAATTCTATTATTATGAAAAA
>NZ_JBILTE010000166.1:0-5614 GCF_044371705.1 Flavobacterium sp.
TTACAACTACAAAAGAAGAAAAGAAAAGACCACCCTACTATGGAAGATGGATTTTTATTCCATTTGAGGATTTACACATGTCGGTTCTACAGTTTCATATGGACAATGAAATGCGGGATGTAATGGACTGGTTAACGAACGTGAAAGGTTCTAAAAAACCAAGTGCCGAAACGACAGTAAATGTAATAGATAAAATTATTAATGCTGTAGAAGTGAAAAATTGTAAAATTGACAAGATACATATAGAAGCACTCGGATTTAAATTTGATTAAAGTCAATGGACGAAAGAAAGGCAGTTAATAACAGTGCTTTTGTAACCTGTGAGTTGTTTTCTAAATGTACCAAACGCCAAAAGCCGACTCATAGAACGTTCTGAGCATGCCGATTTAATTTATCAAAACAAGGTTAGAATAGAAAACAATTATGAAACCTACCTCAGAAGGCAGGCCATTGTGGAACACCCTTACGGAACTATAAAAAGACAATGGGACTTCTATTATATCATGACTAAAAAAACCATCAAACATGCCTCGGCGGATGTAGGCCTTATTTTACTGCCTACAATCTCAAACGAATTTTTAATCTCATTGACCAAAACACGCTCAAAAAGTACCTCAAAGTACTAGCTTTGTTTTTTTGGTTTGTAAAAGACGTTTTTAAGCCTTGCTACGACCTTTTTCTTTTTCAAAATAATCAGCTGCCTTTTTATAAAAAAGGTTTTTATTATTACCTAAAACCAATATATTTACTTCATAATTAATTAAAATCAGTTCGAATGGAGGTTTTTAGACGAACTGACTTTAGTGGCAAGCATTGGCCACCAGTTAGAAAAGGTATACAATTAATTGAAAACTAGGACAACAATTTATATTTACAAAAATTTAAAAATAAATGAACCTATTATGAACAATAATGAAACTCAACTTCAGAATGCTTTTATCGATAATATTGTAAGATACTTGATAGATGAAAATTTTCCTCGTGTCATTAAATGCCTCGAAATGTTAAATGAAGAAGAAATTTGGTATCACCCAAATAGTCAGTCTAATAGTGTTGGTAATTTGGTATTGCACCTGAATGGCAATTTGAATCAATGGATTCTTGACTCTATTGGTGGAAAACCTTTTTTGAGAAATAGGCAATTAGAATTTGATGCTGAAAAAACACATAGTAAAGAAGAACTTATACTTATGCTGACTAATTTAAGCGAAGAATTACGCTCTTGTATTCAATCAGTTACCAATGATAAGTTATTGGATATTCTACCGCTACAGAATCAACAGGAAACAGGCGTTTCAGTTTTAATACATATTACAGAACACTTCTCATTTCATACAGGTCAGATTGTGTTTATAACAAAATGGTTAAAAGAACAACAAACCAATTTCTATTAAGACTTAAAAAGCGTTAACAAATTACGAAAAAGACAGATTTGCCTGCCGCTAAAAGCATACGAGCGATTGCCGATTGTTCAGCGTTAAATTGGAAGTTCGGATTTCTTTTGTAAATTTGTTCTAGGTTGGCAGTTCGGTGCTCCGGTTTCGGGCACATCGCTAGCATGCAAATCGTTATATGTCATGCTTGGTGCGGATACATTTATAACTTAATACCTTAATAAATAGTCATTAATTAATAAAAAGAAAGAAATGAAACACAAAACTAAAATTACAGGGTTACTATCTTTATTATTAGCAACAATTACTATCAGTTGCAATCAGAAAGATAAAGTAGCAACTTCCAAAACCGATAATACAGAGCAAACACAAACAGGTGACAATATTGTTACCCGATTTGGTGATTTAAAATTAGAAAGTGGTTATCCTTCAGAAGATGCTATTACAAAACTCTATGATGAAAGGGATTTTCAAAGGGCATGTCAAATACACACTTGGGCATTGCCAATGGTTGGCTTTCATGGTTTACACCTTGCACAACGGGATCAACTTGGTGTAAAAGACGGTGAGATATCGATGTTTTTTGACCTTAAAGATAAAAGTGGCATGCTGACACCTAATATTACAACGCTTTATGCATTTAGCTTTTGGAACTTCGACAAGCAAGGTGCATTGGTAATAGATGCACCAGCAGGATTAATAGCGGGTGGTCTGCTTGATCTTTGGCAGCAGCCCATTACAGATATTGGTCAAACCGGACCCGACAAAGGTGCAGGAGGTAAATATTTGTTTCTTCCTCCGGGTTCTAAAATGATAGCTGCCCCAGGTTATAGGGTTTATATTTCACCTACTGTACAAGTATGGTTTGGTACCAGAGCATTAGACCCAGATCCAAAAATTGCTGAGGAAACTATTAGGAAATTTAAAATTTACAGTTGGAACGACAGATCTAAGGCCACGGTAACCAATTTTGTCACGGTAAATGGTAAAGTATGGACATCCGCACAACCAACTGATGCGAACTATTTTAAAATGGTGGCTGAAGCACTTGAACCAGAACCTATACAAACCCGTGACAGGGTTATTTATGGTATGATGGCTTCACTTGGAATGGAGAAAGGCAAACCATTTCAACCTGATGAGCGACTGACCAAAATTCTTAACGAGGCGGCAATGGTGGGTGAACTAACCGCCCGAGTAAATGCCTATGAAAAAAGGTTTGATGGATCTGTTGTTTGGAAAGACAAACATTGGGAATATGCCAATATGGTTGAATTAAATCAGGAAGATAGCAACTATACACAATTAGACCAAAGAGCTTCTTGGTTTTATGAAGCAATTGGAAATAGTACAGGAATGCAAGGAAGAATATTAGGATTTGGTCAAGCATATCTTGAAACTTCCAAAGATAAGGCAGGTAAATGGCTTGTGGGTTCAAAGAGTTACCATTTTCATGTACCGGCAAATGCACCGGTTAAACAATTTTGGTCAATTACATTATATGACAATGTTACAAGAGGACCATTGGTAACCGATCAAGGTTCTGCAGACATGTCTTCAAGAAAAGATATTGAGAAAAATGCTGATGGTTCTGTTGATATTTACTTTGGCCCTACAAAACCTAAAGGTGCTAATAAAAATTATATTAAAACATTACCAGGCAAAGGTTGGTTTCCATACTTCCGTTTTTACGGGCCAACTGAAACTTACTTTGATAAGACTTGGCAATTGGAAGATATTGAAGAAATAAAATAATTTAAAAATTTAAATTTATTATTAAGATTAGTTCGAAAGTATAATTAGTTAGCACGAAAGCATAATCGAGTAGACTGCCCTGTCAGAAACTGACAGGGGTAGCCTCTCACACCACCGGTCTTTAAAAGAAAATCCCAATTTCTCTCTATCGTTACATCCTACAAAAGCATCCATAAAACGAATGATATTGTCAACCGTAATAGCATCTTCGATACTTGATACTTGCAACTGATTACGGCATATTCCTTTCCAGAAGGTCGGCAGCTGTATGCAAGAAACTATTGGCCGCACTTCAAAACAGTTCAGACGTTTCGGATCTTTTTAGAAGATGTGAAGACCCTTGTAATGAATGTGCAACGGAATGTGAAAAACATTCGCACATACAACATTGCACAGATTGTGCAAAAGCATGCCGTGCGTGTGCCGAAGCATGTAAAACGATGCTTGTCGCAACAACCTAGTATAATTGAGACCCTATTTGAACGGGATGTGAGCTTTATTTATACAGCTCATTAATGAATGCTTGTAAGTATTACCGCCACTTGCAAGCATTTTTACTGTAGCCAAAGAGTACTCATTGCTTGTATGAAAAAAAATACGACCGAGCCATTCAGCATTTGAAATTGTTATGTGAATAGACCCATGGCTCCAAGAACTTTACCTCTTGGAGCCGATTATAATTAACCCAATTTATTGATGTAACTGCTGTACAAATCCTTGAATTGATAGCCCTCTGCTACTCGATCTTTGCTCAATTTATTGTATTCCACTAAACCCCAAAGGATTAATTCTTTGAGGAAATACCTGTCCGCTGTAGGAAACTCAGGTTGGTATTTTTGAATAAGGTCTTCCAAGGGATGGATCGCGTCTAATTGCTTTTGGTACGTTTGGTCGGTCGCTTCGTCTAATAATTCAAATCCGGATTCCGCAAAGAACCATTCGAGTACTTTGGCATACGGACTGGCATCGGCGTCGCGTTCCAGTTTTTCAATTTTAGGAAAATAGGCCGGAAAGAAGGTGCGAATCGCATCTCCTATCAAGTGTTGAGCCACCACAGCTGCTCCCTCTTGTTCGCCTTCGTACACCAATTCTACTTTGCCAGTGATGGCAGGAATAATTCCCATGAAATCAGATAATCGAACAGCAGTGCTATCCGTTCCGTTGAGCAAGGCTCTTCGCTCGGCAGTGCTGATTAGATTTTCATAAGCAGTAATACTCATTCGGGCACTAACACCACTTTTGGCATCAATGAATTCACTTTCACGAGCCTCAAAACTAATTTGCTCCAATAAATCTTTCGCTAAAGAAGGCACGTAAACCGATTCCGATTGTTGTGTATTTAACTTTGCTTCTTGATGCGTGATGGTTCGAGCGATTGCGAGCGTTTCCGGATAATGTGTGAGTATTTGCGAACCGATTCGGTCTTTCAACGGCGTGACAATACTTCCTCGGTTGGTATAATCTTCCGGATTGGCAGTGAATACAAATTGCATGTCTAGTGGCATGCGGACTTTAAATCCACGTATTTGAATGTCGCCTTCCTGTAAAATATTAAAGAGAGCCACTTGTATACGGGCTTGTAAATCAGGTAGTTCATTGATTACAAAAATGCAGCGATTGGCACGTGGAATCATCCCAAAGTGAATCACACGGTCATCGGCATACGAAAGTTTTAAATTGGCCGCTTTAATTGGGTCAACATCGCCTATCAAATCTGCAACGGTAACGTCGGGTGTGGCGAGCTTTTCAGCAAAACGTTCGCTTCGGTGTATCCATTGAATAGGTGTTTCATTACCTTTCTCTGCAATCAAATCGATTGCATACCGCGAAATAGGTTTCAACGGGTCGTCATTGATTTCCGAACCCGAAACTATTGGAATGAACTCGTCTAAAAATTCAATCATCTTTCGAGCCAAGCGTGTTTTTGCTTGTCCCCGAAGCCCAAGTAAATTGATGTTGTGTCGCGACAAAATAGCACGCTCCAGTTCGGGAATCACGGTATTTTCGAATCCATGCACCCCTTCAAAAACAGGCTTTCCTGCTTTAATTTTGGCTCGTAGATTGTCACGTAATTCGTCTTTGATACTTTTGGAAACGTATCCCGATTTTTCTAATTGTCCTAGTGTCTGTATATCTTTCATTGCATTTATTATCACTTTACTTATTTCTATTTTCTATTCTCCAAACTCCCTACTCCAAACTCCTCCCATTACTTCACCCTTTTCTTTCGATTACTCTCATAATCTTCGAAAATCATTTCGCCCAGTCCTTTTAAACCTGTGTAGAATGCCTTTCCTTGGTTGGCTTCCGTGAAGCGATTGACGAATTTTTGCAAATACGGATCGTTTGCAATCATAAACGTGGTAATCGCAATATGCAATTTACGTGCTTGTGCAGCATGGTTGTAGCATTGTTCCACGATGTATTCATCGAGTCCGTTGCTGTTCATGTAATAAGTGCCGTCT
>NZ_JBILTE010000167.1:0-5576 GCF_044371705.1 Flavobacterium sp.
TACCATTGCTTGCAAATAATCTTGTTGAGCGGTGTATAATTGTCTCTGTGCCTCTGTAAATTCAAAACTCGAAGAAAGTCCCTCGGTGAATTTTACATTTTGTTTCTTTTCGATACGTTCTGCCAACGTTAAGTTTTGTTTGGAACTGAAATATTGTTCTACATCAAAATCAAATTTGCTTTTAGCTGTTAAGTATTCTAGTTTCAAACGTTGCTCTGTTTCTGTTAGCTCCGTTTTTGCTTGTTCTAAAGCAATCTTCGCTTGTTGTGTGCGAGCATTTCTGCCAAATCCACTGAAAATAGGAATGTTTAAATTCAATCCTAGGTTGGAATAATCCAACCAATTATCAGCATTGGTAAAAGTGCTGAAATCTTCGCCAAATGCATTATAGCCATAATTTAAGGAGGCTCCTAGTGAGGGTAAATATCTACTTTTTTCTAATTTTAATTCCAAGTTTCGTTGATCAACAAAATTGGTCATTAAAGTATAATCAATATTCTGTTCCACATTAAATTCGGGATTGGTAAGGGCCAAATCAAGATTTAAAGCAGTTAGTGATTTTAGGTCATCAGTCAATACTAATTCATCGTCTAATTCAATGCCCAAATTTATTTTCAGCATATTTTCAGCAATATCTCTCAAACGTATACTGTAATTTAAATTACTTTTTAAGGTAGTCAATCGAATGTTTAATTGCTCTACATTTTCCTCTTCAGTTAAACCATTCTTGAACGTTTGTTCGGTTTCAAATAGTGTTTTTTCAACTGATTTTATATTGCTTTTCAGAATGTCGATTGATTCTTCTGAAAGCAAAACATTACCGTACGAATTGATAATCATTTCTTTGATTTCCAAATCAGTTTTTGTTTTTGATTTTTCATAAAAATCCAAATACGTTTTTGATGCTTGCAATGCAACGATATAGGAACCGTCAAAAATTAACTGATTTAACGAAGCTCGAGCGTTCATGTTTTGTTTCGTTCCAAAAGCAACTTCAACAAATTCCCCAGGATTTCCTCCAAAAAATTCGGCAGGAACAACCGATTTTTGAATGACAAAATTGTTCTGAAAATCGACTGTTGCATTAATTTGAGGCAATCCTAAAGCAGTTGCTTCCAATTTCTTTTGGCGAGCCGATTGCACGTCTCTGCCGGAATTAATTGATTGGTAGTTGTTTTCAATAGCATGTTCAATAGCTTGTTGCAGCGAAAAAGAATAACTTTTCTTGGAGGTTTCCTGAGCTTGTATTCCCACACAAAACAACAGGAGAAAGAGTGTAAATTTATTCATATAAGTGATTGATGATTAGGATGATTTGTATAATTGTAATTGTTTTTCTAATTCTGTAATGCCTTTGGGAGTTGCTAATGCACGCGTATGATATTCTAATGCTTGAAATTCGAGTTCCTGTGATTCTTTTTCTAAAACAGTATTTTCATTAATGCTAAAGATTAAGATGTAATAGAATTTTGCGTAGGTTTCTACATTTACATCGCTTCTGTATAAATCTTGAGCTATTCCTTTTTCAATATTTTGATGAAAAAACCAATTACATTCTTCCAACTGCTTGCTCATTACATTTTCATAAATTTCAGGGTAATGCTTTTTAAGTTGATAAATGGGAGAAGTATCGGTAGAATTAAACATATCTTTAAACATTCTTCTAACAGTAAAATTTTCTTCAATAGCGTTTAGACCTTGAGAAGCTATTTTTTGAATCGTTTCGTGCACTTGCTTGTGGACATTAGTTACTGTTTCATCAATAAGCACCTCTTTATTACAGAAATACTTATAGATAGTTTTTTTAGAAATACACATTTCACCGGCAATGTCGTCCATCGTAATGCTCTTAAAACCTAGTCTAAGAAACAAGTCGGTTGCTTTTGCAATTATTTTCTCCTTCATATTTATGCGGAAAATTCCAAAGTAGCAATTAGTTTAATACTTTTTCCTCTTGATAAGTAGCCGCTGTTGTTGAAGGCATTAAATGCTAATCCAAAATCTTTCCGATTAATGTCTCCTGAAATTTCAAAAGCTGCTTTTTGTTTACCATTGTATGCTTTAAAGCCTATAAATTCCGCATCCAATTCAACCACTCTGGTAATGTTGCGAATGGTTAAATTTCCTTTTAAAAAATGTATATTTTTAGTCACTTTTTCAAATGAAGTCGATTTAAAACTAATAATGGGCGATTCATTAACATCCAAGAAATCATTCAAACGCAACGAAGGTTTATTTGATTCTTGGTGGGTTGCATTATTGGTAACATCTAATGAAAACTCTACCGAGGCTTCTTCAATTTCATTGTCTTTCATAGCCACATATCCGTTGAATTTATTAGGAGTTCCAGCCATATAAGCAACAATAGAATGTTTCATTTTCATCAAAATATCAGATTGATTGGAATCTATTATCCACTTTGTTTTCATAATTATTGTATTTAACTTGTTAGTCAACCATCTTAAAGAGGTTAAATAGTTTTTAAAAAGTGAGCAAATGTATGTAGGAAACTTTTAACACCAAAATAGTTTCCTAAGTATTTACACAAATTTAACATATGTTTGCCGCCTAATAGTTCTTGCGATTTCGACATTCGCTTTTTTTTGGTTTTCTTTGTCTTTTAAAATTCAATTACACACGATGAACATGCAGACTATTCAAGCTTATCAAGATTTTTTTTTAAAATATCTTCAGCAACAACATTTTTTACGCGATCCTAAAAATTTGTACGAGCCGATAGATTACATTTTAGGTTTGGGAGGTAAGCGAATGCGACCAGTCTTGACATTAATGGCGGCAGAAGTATTTGATGTGAGTTTTGAAAAAGCGTTACCTGCGGCAACAGCAGTAGAAGTCTTTCATAATTTCTCGTTGGTTCATGACGATATTATGGATGATGCTCCCTTGCGAAGAGGCAAAGTAACAGTACATGAAAAGTGGAATTTGAATACAGGCATTTTATCCGGTGATGCCATGTTGATTTTAGCGTATCAGTATTTTGAGAATTACGAACCGGCTATTTTTAAAGAATTAGCCAAATTATTTAGTAAAACAGCACTGGAAGTCTGCGAAGGACAACAATACGACGTTGATTTTGAAACCAGAGAAGATGTTACAATTCCCGATTATTTAAAAATGATCGAATATAAAACTGCAGTTTTAGTAGGTGCTGCGATGAAAATGGGAGCCATTATTGCTCAAACTTCGAAAGAAAATGCTGATTTGATTTATGATTTCGGGTTGAATTTGGGCATTGCTTTTCAGTTACAAGACGATTACTTAGATTGTTTTGGTGACCCTTCAACTTTTGGAAAACAAGTGGGTGGTGACATTATTGAAAATAAAAAAACGTATTTATACCTCAAAGCAATGGAATTTGCCAAATCAGATGAACGTGAACAATTATTGCACTTATATTCCATTCAACCGGAAGATAATTCTGATAAAATTGATTCGGTTAAGGAATTTTTTATACATACCGGAGCCTCAAAAGCAACTCAAAAAGCGATAGAAGATTATACATCCAAAGCATTTGAAACGTTAGAGCGGATGCAAATTGCTGTCGATAAAAAAATGGTATTAAGAGCCTTTGGTGAACAGTTAATGAAGCGTAATGTATAAAAATAGTATTGGGTAAACGGCAAGTAAAATCAACAATCGTCAATCAATAATAAGCAATCTTAATGTATCCAATTCCCAAATCAACCGATCACCTTTTAACCGAAGCTGAAAAAGAAAACCTCTACATTAAATTAATTGAGCAACTCAATAAGGATTTTAATTTTGCCAATGAATCAATTGACATCCCTTTAAGTACGGTTCCAAATGAACTTAAAATTCAGTTGCATGAAAAAGTATACCGCCTTATTCAATATAAATTTGCAGAGTATTTGAATCTCCTTTATATCATTGATGTTTCAGAAAGTGAAGTTAAAAAATTAGATGGTTCAGACATTTCAGAACTCGCCGAACAAGTGGCCTTTTTAATTTTAAAAAGAGAATGGCAGAAAGTTTGGTTTAGAAATAAAATCTAACAAACGGCAACCAAGGTTCCGAATAAATTTTGTCGCTGTCATGAAGCACATTGTAACGAATACCCACCGTTACATTTCTTGAATAATAACCAGCTCCTAAATACAATCCGGTATTCCAAAAATTATCTTCATAAGTAGACGGAAATTCGTTCGTTACATTGTAACGCAATTGTTCTAATTCTAACGAAAGTTGAAGAAAATCAATGGGATTAGATAAAGCAATCAAAGAACCTCCATAAATCCAGGATTCATAGAAATTTTTCTCTTGAGCATAACTTCCACGTAAGCCAACACCCAAACTAAAGTAACGGTTAAAATCATAAATAGCACTTGGAGCTAAAGTGATTTCAGTATAGTTGTTGCCAAAATTTAATCCCACGGCACCACCAAATCGAACATGTGACCAAAATTCATTCTTGGCGGTTGCATCTGCTTGTGCTCTCACATTTGCGAAACACAAAAGCATAAACATAAGAAAACATATTTTATTCATTTTTTGAAAGTAATTCATAACTATAGGTTATTAGCAGTTAAAAATATAAAAGTATGTAAAAATAATAAAAAGATTATTTCAATTATTGTACTTTTGCAAAACTATTTTTAACAAATAAGGTATATTACTACTAATTATGGATAGGTTTTCCTTTTTAAACGCTGCACACACTCAATTTTTTGCTGATTTATATGAACAATATTCCGTTAATCCGGACACTGTTGAACCAAGTTGGAGAGCCTTTTTTCAAGGTTTTGATTTTGGCATGGAAACATCAAATGAGGAGCTTGCTGTTGCTCAATTAGCCGATTTTTCAGCTGGTAATCAAGAGTACAATTTGGTATCCGATAAGTTGCAAAAAGAATTCAATGTTCTAAAATTAATAGACGCTTATAGAACACGTGGCCACCTATTTACCAAAACCAATCCGGTGCGTGACAGAAGAACTTATGCTCCTACCCTAGCGTTAGAAAATTTCGGATTATCAGCTTCTGATTTAGATACTGTTTTTGATGCAGCAAAAGTGTTAGGTCACCAGCCTTTAACTTTAAAGGAAATTGTTAAACATTTAGACAATGTCTATTGTCAATCTATTGGAGTGGAGTATATGTATATTCGAACGCCTGAAATTATTGAGTGGATTCAAAATCGTTTGAACATCAATGATAATTTGCCAAATTTTTCTACAGATGAAAAGAAACACATTTTAGGCAAATTAAATGAAGCGGTTTCTTTTGAGAACTTTTTGCACACAAAATATGTGGGTCAAAAGCGATTTTCATTAGAAGGTGGTGAAAGTATCATTCCTGCTTTAGACGCATTAATTGAAACGGCCGCTGAAAGAGGTGTGGAGCAATTTGTGATGGGTATGGCACACCGTGGGCGTTTGAATATATTGGCCAATATTTTTGGGAAAGAAACCCAAGACATTTTCTCAGAATTTGACGGGAAAGATTACGACAAAGAATATTTTGACGGAGACGTTAAATACCATTTAGGTTTAACGGCTGACAGAAAAACAAAATCAGGAAAAAATATCAACATTAATT
>NZ_JBILTE010000168.1:0-5562 GCF_044371705.1 Flavobacterium sp.
TTTTCTCTCTCTCAAATTGATTGTATTTTCCCTCAAATTTTATACTCATAAATAATTTGCTAAAATCGTTTCCCAATCTTCACCCGTGAAGTTTTTCCGCATTGCAATTCTCAAACACACCCGCTAAAAATCTGACATTGCATCAACTAGCGTATCATTTTTGGCCACTTAAGAAGTTGAAAAAAACAATGGAACTTGCGTGCTTGACCGACACAAATTACTGCGACTTGGCATGTGGAGTTTAGACAAAATTAGATTACTACTTAGTTTGCAATTACCTGTTTTTTGTTATCACTTGCTTAGCTATAACATAACTATAAAATAAATTTGAATGAACATTAAAATAACAGGGAGTAAGTATATTACATGAATTTTTAGGAACACTCCGTTGTTTTCCTTTGTTCTTTTCTTTCCCCCGGCCCGCCGCGGCGGGTGGAAAAAAACGGTGCTTCGAAAGGAGATTGTAATGAAATTCGAATAAAATTGCCTGCTGAAGCTATCCTGTTTTTTAGGAGCTACTTCGTCATCAGGAGTTGGGAGTAATTTTATTGTTGTAAGGTCTGCACACCTATGCAGTTGGAAACTAAACTTAAGACGAGATTATTAAATTAATTTGAGCTTTTCTTTTCTGTACACCGAAGGCGTCATTCCTTTTTTACTCAAAAAAATTCTATTAAAATAGCTGAGCGTTTCAAATCCACATGCAAAGGAAATTTGGCTAATTGTTTGATCGGATTGATCCAGCATTCGACAAGCCTCATTGATTCGCATCTCGTTCAAATAATCAGAGTATGTTTTTCCGGTGGCTTTTTTAAAAAATTTACAAAAATTACTTTCAGTTAAGTAAATCAATTCAGCTACCTGCTGCAAAGAAATCTTTTGGTAAAAGTTATTTTGTATAAACGTACAAACTTTATTGATTCGCAATTCACTTTTCTTAGAAGCAACATTGTGAAAAGTATTAGGAGCAATGAGTCGTACTTGTTCTTTTGACAATACTTCTAAAATCGAGATCAACTGTAAAATTCTATCAAAACCTGAAGCTTCGGTAATGGCAATTATTTTAGAAACCAACGCTTGATTCACTTGAAAGTTTATTCCTCGAGGTGCATTTTCAAGCATACTTTTGATGGAGAAGCTTTCATGAAGGCCTAAAAACGGTTCGATAAATTCTTTAGAGAACTGAATAACAATCGCTTCCGCATAAGGTGTAGCACCTAATTTACTAGACCATGTATGCGGTAAATTACTCCCCAATAAAACCAAATCGCCGGCACTAAAATACTCATACGAATTGCCCACAATCCTGTAGCCGCGGCCCTGCACAATATAAGTCAATTCATATTCCGGATGGTAATGCCATTTAAATTCAAAAAAAGGTACTTGTACACGATAGGCATAAAGGCTGGAACTCCCCTTTTCTGATCGTATATCCTCTAATTTAGCTTTCATAGCATATGATTATCAAAATATTTTTAAGATGTTCAAATTTAATTCAATATAGTATTATAATTAAACAATTTACTGTTAAATCTAACAGAAACGAATGAATAATTTTGGTAGTGAGAAAAAGGATAAAAGTCAAAAACAATACTATTCTAATCACATAATCGGATTATACCATGGAAACACTACCAAAATCAATTAACGAATTTCTAAACAAACCTTACTCGCTCACACAAGAACAAATTGATTTTTATCGAAAAAATCGATTCATAAAATTGAAAGACGTTTTAAACTATGAGACCATCGGGTTCTTTAACGATGCAATTAGCAAGCAAGTTCATGTAATGAATCAAGAACAAATAGCTCTGGAAGAGCGAACAACTTATGGAAAAGCCTTTTTACAACTATTCAATTTATGGTTGGAAAATGACCGTGTAAAAAAGTTAATTTTCAGTAAACGAATTGCACAAATTGCTTCAGAATTGATGGAAGTTAAAGGCGTTCGATTATATCACGATCAAGCTTTATTTAAAGAAGCTGGCGGCGGTATTACCCCTTGGCATGCAGACCAATATTATTGGCCATTAGAGACCGATAAGACCGTTACAGCTTGGATACCCTTGCAAGAAACACCATTGGAAATGGGACCACTTGAGTTTAGTGCAGGAAGTCACACAATTGTTGAAGGAAGAGAATTGGAAATTGGTGACGAAAGCGAAGAAATCATTCAAAAAAAACTACGCGTAACCGATTTCAAGCACATAATTGAACCGTTTGATTTAGGTGAAATTAGTTTCCATTCGGGCTGGGTGTTCCATCGTGCCGGTGCCAATGTAACCAATGAAATGCGAAAAGTAATGACCATTATTTACATGGACAAAGACATGGTTTTAAAAAATCCTGAAAATAAAAACCAGATACACGATTGGAACACTTGGTGTCCCGGTTCAAAAATAGGTGAGATAATTAATTCGCCCCTTAATCCTATTTTATATTCACTATAATAATGAGGGTCAAATACATCTGTACTTATTGGGGTTGCGAACATCAATCGGCAAAAGAATTTTTAGCCAATGTTATAGCCAATGGTTATGATGGTGTGGAAATAAATCTTCCCGATGATGCTAATTTCATTGCAGAGTTTATTGAAGAACTAACTATTATACGAAATACAGTAAACAGTGATTTCCTATTTATTGCTCAACAAGTACTGTCCAATAAAAAAGAAACAGTCAACCAATACATGGAAAGGATTGCTGAGCGATTAGAATTTTTAACAACCTTACAACCCAATGCTATTAATTCACATACCGGAAAAGATTTTTATGACTTTAGTGAAAACTGCAAAATAATTGAAATAACAGAGCGAATATCAAAAAATGCGGGGATTCCCATTTGGCATGAAATCCATCGAGGTAGATTTTCGTTCCATTTAAAAACACTTTTAAAATATTTAGAAATATACCCAAAATTAAAACTTATTGCCGATTTCTCTCATTTTTGTGTGGTTTCCGAAAGTAATTTGGCAGACGAACAAGATTTATTAGAAAAGATATATCCCTCTATAAAACATATTCATGCACGAGTTGGATTCGAGCAAAGTCCACAAGTTAACCATCCTTTCGCTCCGGAATGGAACACGTATTTAGAACGATATTTAACTTGGTGGAAAGAGATTATTGAAGTACAAAAAAATAGCAATACAGCGGTACTAACCATTACACCTGAATTTGGTCCATTTCCTTACATGCCACAAGAACCATTTACGCTACAACCACACTCCAATCAATGGGAAATTAACCTTCAAATGAAAAACTATCTACAACAAAACCTTTAAAAAGATGGATAAAAACAAAAATTATATTCTGTTTATTGCCTTGAGTGCAGCACTTGGAGGACTATTATTTGGCTATGATACGGCTGTAATTTCCGGTGCCATTGGAAACTTAACCGAATATTTCCAATTAAATCCGGTGGAAATAGGTTGGGCGATATCCAGTGCATTAGTTGGCTGTTTGATTGGTGCCTTTTTTTCTGATTACTTGAGTAACCGCTTGGGACGAAAAACTACGATGATAATTACGGCAATTCTCTTCATTTTAAATTCTATAGGAACCGCTTTACCCAATTCATTTACTATGTTTGTTATCTTTCGTATTGTTGGTGGCATCGGTGTTGGAATTGCATCCATGGTCGTACCCATGTACATTGCAGAAATTGCTCCTCCTAAAAGACGTGGTGCCTTGGTAGGTAACTATCAGTTAGCTATTGTCATTGGTATTGTTGTGGTTTATTTTGTCAATTACTTTATTGCACTTCAAGGCGATGCCCAGTGGAATCTAACGATTGGCTGGCGTTGGATGTTTGGTTCTGAAATCATTCCTTCAGTTCTCTATCTGGTTTTTATATTTCTCATTCCTGAAAGTCCCAGATGGTTACTGCAAAAAGGGAAATCCACTGAAGCAATTGCTGTGCTGCAAAAAATAAATACGGATGAAGATGCAGTTCAGGTGCAAACTGAAATTGAAAATTCATTAAACCAAGAAGATAAGAATCAGTGGAAATATCTCGCAAATCCACTATTTAAAAAAGCCCTTTTTGTAGGTGTCGGACTTTCAATTTTACAACAATTAACCGGTATCAATGCAATCTTGTATTATGCTCCCGAAATTTTTAAAAGTTTGGGTAGTGCAGCAGATACTTCACTATTAGAAACCAGTATTCTTGGGGTTGTAAATCTAATTTTTACACTGTTAGCAATCAAATGGGTAGATAAAATGGGTAGAAAACCATTACTTTACATTGGCTCTATTGGAATGACTATAGCTTTGGCAGCAGTAGGATCATTTCTTTACTATGATGCGGTAGGCAATTGGGTTTTACCATTTTTACTGCTGTTTATGGCTTCCTTTAGTATTTCGTGGGGACCAATCGTTTGGGTATTATTATCTGAAATTTTTCCCAATAAGATACGAAGTTTAGCACTGGCAATTAGCGTTTTTATACAATGGGTTGCCAATTTTGTCGTCACACAATTTTTTCCGACTTTGGTTGAAAATCAATGGTTAAATGATACATTCAACGGTGCATTTCCCTTTTACTTATTTTCAGTAATCTGCCTCTTCTCACTTTTCTTTGTATGGAAAAAAATTCCAGAAACCAAAAACAAAACACTCGAACAAATGGAAACATTATGGAAGTAAGAAGCACACTACTTTATATTATGGCTGTTTTAGTTACACATACATTCGTAGCACAAAACAACTCAAGATTTGTAAACACCTTTATTGGAACAGATGGCACCGGACATACATTTCCGGGACCTTCGTTACCTTTTGGTATGGTACAACCAGGTCCGGATAACAACATCGCAGGGTGGAACCATACTAGCGGCTACCAGTACAAAGACACTTTGCTTTTAGGATTTTCGCAAACTCGTTTTAGTGGTACAGGCATTGGTGAAATGGGCAACATTCTTTTGCTTCCTTTTCACGACAAAAAAATAAAGCTCAAAAACAGCTACTTTAAAAATACAGAAAAAGCAAGTGTTGGGTACTACACATTGACCAAAAAAGATGACATTAAAGTAGAGCTCACTTGTTCGGAAAGGGTCGCTTTTCATCAGTACACCTATCCTACTACAAATGCAAAACTACTGCTGGATTTTCAACACGGATTTCAATTTTTAAACGACAGTTTGGTTCTGGAAAATGACATAAAAATTGAAAACAATGGTACTATCTCAGGCTATTGCAAAACAAAAGGATGGGTAACAAAAAAGTATTTCTTTGTTGTACATTTTGAAACACCCTACTCCACTATCAGCCAACTGCCGCGAGAAAAAAAAGAAAATGCCCCCAAATTTAAAGTTGATTTTAAGCTTACAAAAAACAAAATTCTAAAGATAAAAATAGCTTTATCAACCGTAAGTATTGAAGGTGCTAAATTAAATATGGTAACCGAAATCCCACACTGGGATTTTAAAAAAACAAAGGTACATGCTGAAAAAGTATGGGAAAAGTATTTAAGCCGCGTGGATATTGAAGCTCCCCAAAAAGAAAAAGAACTATTTTACACCTCTTTGTACCATTTACTGTTACAACCCTCCAATATTGC
>NZ_JBILTE010000169.1:0-5523 GCF_044371705.1 Flavobacterium sp.
AAGCCACCCGAGGCGCAGGAACCATGCAAAACCCTCCCGGGCATTGTAAAAAAAAGTCTCCAAAACCTTCTCAGGGAGACACTCCAAACCACGACAACCCCATAACAAAAAAAACCGAGCGCTGAGGCCCGGTTCCGTGCAACACAGGCTTCATCGTTTGCCGTTCCGGCTACGACGAAGCCTTATCTGTTAGAGCCAGTTTTATTTATTCCCTTCAAGTTGTCTTTGATAATACTCTGCGTCATAAGTTCCGATTGACTTTTGAACAAGTCCTTGGTCGTTCATAGTCCATTCCTCAAATCCGCTGAAATCAACTTTATTTCCAGTTCCTCCAGGTCCAGTATTTGTTCCTTTAAAAGTCCAATAATATCTATACGTTCCATTGCCGACTGTTAAACTGTCCATAGTTAATTCAATATCAGGAAATGCCTCCATATAGGATTGAGCAGTTTCTGCTAACTGTCTTCTTCCAACTGCTGGTTTTCCATTATTTACAGTCAGCATTCCGTCATCGGCATAAAATGAAGCCATTGTCTCTGGTTGTTTACTATTCCAAGCATCGGTGTATTTTTGACCAAATTGGACCATTTTGTCATATTCGGTATTTCCCGATTTACATCCTGTTATCATTGCTAAGATTATTGCAATCATCGTTACACTTGAGAATTTTGTTTTCATATTGTTGTTTTGTTTAAATTGGCTCTAACGTTTTCGGGCTTGGCGAAGGTGGCGATTTTCACCACAAATGTTGATGCGGAGAACCAAACTTTGATTAACCACAAATGTGTCTGCGGAGCACTGAACCGCCACTTTTGCCAAACCCGTGTTACCAGCTGGCGTTCTGTCTGTCGAGTTACTGTAGCCCATATCTGTCGTTGGTTTCGCTGTCTTTTGTGTCGGCTGTGCGGTCGCGGGTTTAAAAATTTTTAGAAGGGAAGGAAATTTTAAAAAATAATTTTTCTGAGGTAGGAGAAAAAAATACTCTCTTAAAAACTTTGGTTCGCAGCGTTGACTTGCAGCGGTTTTTAAGAGTGTATTTTTTTGTGCGTTAGCTTTTATTTTACTTGTTGGCTTCTCCATGCGTCTAATACTGGTGCAAACTTTATTTCTTCATGAGGTAAATTCCATTCCTTGTAAAAGGAAGTATCATCACTATTTGGTGTTGGGTTCGGTCTGTGAACTTTTATTCTTGTAGGCATGATTACAGAATCTCCCAACAAAATACATTCTCCTCGTCTAAGGTTTGAAAACATACTTACAATTCCTCTTATTGAATCAGGCAGCAAACTTTTTACATACACTTGGTCTTCTGGATTTGAAATTCTTAGACAAAGAAATGTGTTACACTGCGACAAGATTGTTGATGAAACTTCTCTTGGTCTTTGACTAATTACTGTTAAGCTAATGCCGTATTTTCTTCCTTCCTTAGAAATTCTTTCTGCTGATAATCTTGCTGCTTCTGAATTCGGGTCTTTGTCGTTAAAGTAAATATGTGCTTCATCGCAAAAAACGGAAATAGGATATGCTTTTGAGTTTACTTTTTTATACCAGTAGGAGAAATCAAACATACACCTTAGTATCAAAGAAATTACAGAATTGCGAACATCAAATGGAATCGCACTCATATCAATCACAACAATTTTCTTCGGGGAAGTTTCCTCTCCTAAAATTTTGCGAAACAAAACTTCCATTGAAGCCGATGTATTGTAAGTTGTAGGTTTAAAAATCAAATCATACCTTTTGTCATTCAAACGGGAATCAATTCGCATAAGTAATCTTGTAAAGTCACCACTTAACGGTCCCTTTATCTGCTTTCCGCTTGAACCAGTAACCGTCTGAACATCTAATTCCCTGAATTTATCAATTATGCTACTAAAGTCAAAGTAAACAGGAGTGTCAATTGTGATTTTAGGAATTCCTAAAGATATATTCTCAGCATGACTCTCTTTTGCCGCTTGTAATAACTCTTTGAATTTTGCAATTTGATTTGGTGCTGCTGATTCTGTTCTGTCAACCATCAACCCTAAAAGTTCATCGCTTTTCATCAGCCAATAAGGAAACTCTAAATCACCTGCATTGATGTATTCTGCATCAGCACCGAAAACACTTTTGCCATCACTACTTTGTTTGTATTCACCATGCAAGTCAAATAATACAACTGTTGATTTTGGAAATTTTGAAATGCTTTGAAGTAGTGAAGCAACTGTCCAAGACTTTCCGCCACCTGTTTGACCTAATACTGCTGCATGTCTTGAGAGAAAAGAATCAAGATTGATTTTTGCATCCTGATTCTTAATTAAGGAAAGTTCACCAATTGAAAAATTTCCTTCGGCAAATGATTCATAAACCTTATCAATTACATCTGGCAAAACAGCAAACACATCGTTGTTTACAGTTGGTAATAGGTCAGTTCCTCGCTCAAATTTTCCAGTGGCATCAATCGTTCCAACAGGAATTACAGAAATAATTCTAAGTGGACTTTGAATTAAATATTCGTCTGCACTTTCAGCTTTCTTTAGGTCGCTACTTAGTGCTGATGTTTCTTTCATTGAAATGTCTGTAATCATTGAAAGCAGCATTCCGTTTGGAATTGAAACCATAACAAAAGTTCCTGGTTGTCCTATCAAAACTGGAGTCGGACCAGCCGATGTGTCAACTGTTACATTCATATTTTGAGGAACACCATAAACGGTTTCCTCAGAATCAGAATGGTCAAAAAGTGATATGTTGATTGTATCGCCTGATACAGTTATTACTTTTCCAATTTTATAGTCTTCCATTTTTATTGTGATTCTTAATTAAATAATTCTACAAATTTCTTGAAGTCCCAAAGGTCATAGCTACCGCTATAATCTTTCCCTAAGTAATGCAGTATATCATTTACCAAATAATGAAAACTTGCATGGTCTTTCAGTTTTAAGATTTCTGGTGTTTCATCTTTTGCTAAAGCAAAAACTCGAAGGGAATTGTTACGGAGTTTTGGAAAAAATAAAATGTCGTTTATGTGTTCGTCTCTGTAACTGTAACCACATGAAACAATATACTTGCACTGCTTTCCAATTACTGATGAAGCATACCTAAAAAGTTTATCGTAAGGTGATTCCAGTGTTTCGGTCACCTTAGTTCTTTTTGGTAGAATCATACACCTGTCGTCTCTCTTGTCTTGATTGAAAGATTCTATTACATCATCACCATCCTTAAACCACGAAATTGAACCGTGTAACTTTATCAGCTTAATGTGTGGTTCATTGAAAGGTTCAAATCTCCTGTTTGAATTTATTTTACCGTAAGTCAGTTCAATTCTCTCAACATCAAAAAACCTTTGTACAATTCCTTCAAAGCCATTGTAAATAGGAATCTTCGCAATTGATGCAGCTAACTCAAATACTAAATCATAATTTGTTGTGAATATCCAAACAGATTCATTTCTATGCTGCATTAGCTTTTTCAAACCCTTCAAAAACTTCAAATGATATTCAAGATTTGGACTTGCCACTTCATTGATTACATCTACAATATGTTTTCGGATAGATTCCATTAGCAAATCAATCCCTACATAACCACCACTTGCTTTTGCCCGATTCAATATGTCAGATAGTAATTCAATATCTGGTTCGCCTTTGGCAACATTGAGGGTAACGCCTTCGGTCTTCAGAATTTTTTCTATCAACTCAATTTCAGTAGGTGAGAGTTTCTTCAATACATCAATTGTAAGTTGATAGGTTAAAGGATAACCGGCTGCAAACGAAGAACCAGCACCAAAGAAAAATCCTATTTGGCTGAGACCTGTAGTTGAGTTTGGAAATAAATCTGAAAGTGTTATGTCCATTATTGAATATTAGTTTTTCCTTCCATTCCTTCTACCAGCAAGTTTTTTCCAAATACCTCTAAGCATTTGAACTTCTGATTCAGAAAATTTAAGTTGTTTGATTAAAAGTTCTTTGTCAATTATGTCCATCACTTCTTCAATTTTTCGTTGGCGAATTAGTGTGTCAATTTTTTTGAAATCAATTTTATGAGTGCCTAAGAGTGGTAAGGGAATTTCTTCAATCTCTGTTGGTTCAAATGTCAGCACACCGCCTCCATAACTTCTTCCTAATATTTCTGAGAAAGCAAAAGTTAGTGAGTTGAGATAGGACAGTGCAATGTTTTCAGGTTTAACTTTTGTTTTAAAACGAACTCTGTGGATCGTATCTGTCGAAGATGCGTTAGTCTTGTTCAAAATAAGTTTCGGGTAATCTCCAACCTGCCTTAAAACAAAAGCATCAGGAGACCACATGGAAGGCGTGATATACCAGTTTTTACGAATTCTACATTTGTATCCAGTGTTAAAGCCCATTTCCTCACCGTAAGCAATGTATTCACGACAAACTTTAGGAAGTAAAGAATATTCCTTGTTTTCGGGTAAAAAAAGATGAGCTGGACAGTTGTCATCAGAATTATTTTCAAAATCTTCTTCAGAAAAAACAATGCCTTTAAAGTGATTTGACTTACTAACAACTTTCGTTGTATGTCCTTTTAGTTTCCATTTTGAAACAAGTTCTTTGCTCAGCATAAAGAATTCATTTCGTCCAGTTACAATTCCAACATCAACTTCCATTATGTGAGAACATGGTTTTATTCTAGCATCTTTTTTTATTTTTCTGAGAAGTTGGATTTCGGTTTCATCTAAAAAATATTTCGTCCACTTCTCGGTTGAATGTTCAAGAGCTTTTACATCTGATTTCTGAACCTTGCTAACTTCAATTGAATTTAGTTCACTCAGATTGTTCAATTCCAATACTCTGATTCCTTTGTTGGTTGTTACATCTTTTTCGCAAAGCATTAAAACAATTTCCTGTTGTATGTCTGCGAAAACAAGTTTTTTAAATGTTACAATTGTGATTCGTGAAAAAAACTTTGAGAGAAACACTCTTGTTTCAGCAGCATATTTTACCTGAAATAGTTCGGCTGGAATTACCATCGCCAATTTTCCAAAACGATTTAATTTACTTGCTGAGATTACAAGAAACGGAACCCAAATGTTTGTAAGTTTATTTGGTTTCAGATTCATTTCTTCCATCATCTTAAAGGCAACTTCTCGATGTTCCTCTGGAAAATTCTGATAACGGATAAAAGGCGGATTACCAACAACTACATCAAAGTGTGCTTCTCCATTTGCATTTGAAATGTAATTGAAAAAATCTGTGTTTAGAATTGTGGTTGAATTCAAACCATATTTTGCTGCTCTTGCTTTTGATTTATTCGCTTCGTTTTCTACCAATTCAATTCCCTTTATTAGTCCAAACAAATTCTTTTCAGAAACCCCAAGTTCTTTGAATCTGCGAATGGCAGATTCAATAAAATTTCCATCACCACAACTTGGCTCTAAAACTTTTTGAGTTGGTTTTGTAATTGCCCATTTGCAGATAAAATCTGTTATTGCTTGTGGTGTGTAGTAACCTCCACGAAGTTTTTTTGAATCAATATTCTCAATTATTTCAGTTGCCATTTTAATCTTCATTTAGTTCGTTGTTTAATTCT
>NZ_JBILTE010000032.1:0-18629 GCF_044371705.1 Flavobacterium sp.
AAAGGTTTAGCATCTAAAGTATATGCTTTTTGAGCAAAACCTGAAACGGTCATGATCATTAAAAACACATAAAATGCCTTTGAAATTGTTCTTACTAAATTTTTCATTATTTTGGAGGTTTTAATTTATGGTACAAATTTCGGGGAGAAAAAAAACTAAAAAGATGATAATTGTCAGTGAATCTAGAGTTTTTTTAATTATTTTATTCACTAAATCAATAAGCAAAATATGTAATTTAGTTACTTTTAACACAATTCGTTATAATCGATGAAAATTGAAATTAGAATTAAAGATTTATAAAAAATTCTTATTTTTGGTAAAAATGAAACCTATTCGATAGTTTCAGAAAAGTCAAACAAAACACTCTACTAACAATGCCTCTACCAATAATCAATTCTATTGCCTCTTGGATTTTAAAAAAACGAATCCATCAGATTGAATTGTTTATGAAATACCCGAACGAAGTGCAAGAGGAATTACTCTTTTCTTTGTTAAAAACGTCTGAAAACACTTTTATTGGCAGACAATACGATTTCAACTCAATCAAAAACTACCAAACTTTTTCGGAACGTGTACCAGTTTCAACCTATGAAGATTTAGAGCCCATGATTGAGCAAACCCGAAAAGGAATGCAAAATATTTTTTGGCCTACTTCTATTAAATGGTTTGCAAAATCAAGCGGTACGACCAATGCCAAAAGTAAATTCATTCCTGTAAGCAGTGAAGCGTTGGAAAACTGCCACTATAAAGCAAGCAAAGATTTGCTCAGTTTGTATTTAAACAATAATGAAGATTCGCAATTATTTGTTGGTAAGAGTTTACGTTTGGGCGGTAGTAAAGAATTATATGAGGACAACAATACTTTTTTTGGCGATTTATCAGCGATTTTAATTGATAATATGCCTATTTGGGCTGAATTCAGTTCTACCCCAAGCAACCGCGTTTCGTTAATGGGCGATTGGGAAGTAAAACTGATGGCCATCGTGCAAGAAACCATTGCAGAAGATGTTACCAGCTTGGCAGGTGTTCCTTCATGGATGTTAGTTTTACTTAATAAAGTTTTAGAAGAAACAGGCAAAAATAATTTATTAGAAGTTTGGCCCAATGCAGAGGTATATTTTCATGGCGGCGTGAGTTTTGACCCGTATCGGGAACAATACAAAAAGCTATTTCCAAAATCGGATTTTAATTATTACGAAATTTATAATGCTTCCGAAGGTTTTTTTGCTATTCAGGATTTAAATAATTCGAATGAATTATTATTGATGCTTGACTACGGGATATTTTATGAATTTATTCCAATGGACACCTACGGAACTCCCGAAGAAAAGGCGATTCGATTGGCTGAAGTTGAATTGTTTAAAAACTATGCGATAGTAATTACAACGAATTCAGGTTTGTGGCGGTATTTAATAGGAGACACCGTGCGATTCACTTCCTTGAACCCTTACCGAATAAGAGTTTCGGGTAGAACGAAACATTATATTAATGTTTTTGGCGAGGAATTAATTGTTGAAAATACCGATCAGGCTCTTTCAAAAACATGTTTGGAATTAGGCTGTCAAATTGTAGATTATACAGTTGCACCGATATTTATGGATGGAAAACAAAAAGGAGCTCATGAATGGATGATCGAATTTTCAAATCCTCCAATGGATATTACTCACTTTACAACTATTTTAGATCAAACATTGCAATCGTTAAATTCTGATTATGAAGCTAAGCGATATAATAACATGACTTTAAATCCGTTAGTTATAAATGTAGCCCGGCCTAACTTATTTTACGATTGGTTAAAAGAACATGATAAATTAGGTGGTCAACATAAAATACCGCGACTTTCAAACGAGCGAACGTATTTAGAATACTTGAAACGTCTGCAATTAATTGAACAATCCTAATATGAAAAAATTCTTCTTCTTATTGTTTTTGCAGCACTCTATTCCTTTGGACCCAAACGATTAGGCTGTGGTCCGAACCGACGTTGCGAAGCAAAAAAGGAAGTAAAATCACAGAAAGATACAGCATAAAAAAAATCCTGAGACAACTATTTCAGGATTTTTAATTTTATGCTAATGTCTTTTTTTAAGAAGCTGCTTTCAATCGCTTCAATAAATTTTTATCTAACGAATGTTCGGCATAATCTCTATCAATATGCAATACTTTTTCATCAGAACTCGGTAAATCATACATCGAATCGGTTAAGATCGCTTCGCAAAGCGAACGTAGTCCTCTCGCTCCTAATTTATACTCCAAGGCTTTGTCTACGATAAAATCAAGAGCGTCATCCGTAATGCTAAATTCCACTTCATCCATTGCAAACAACTTCTGATACTGTTTCACCAAGGCATTTTTAGGCTCCGTTAAAATTGATCGAAGCGTCGCTCGATCCAAAGGATCCATGTGTGTTAAAACTGGTAATCGACCAATGATTTCAGGTATTAAACCAAAATCTTTTACGTCTTTCGGAATAATATATTGAAGCAAGTTTTCTTTGTCAATTTTATCCTCGCTAGCCGATGCCGAATAACCCATTGCTTGACGATTCAAACGCTTAGAAATAACCCGTTCAATTCCATCAAATGCACCCCCTGCAATAAATAAAATATCTTGTGTGTTGACTTCAATAAATTTTTGATCAGGATGTTTTCTACCTCCTTTTGGCGGTACATTTACAACCGTTCCTTCCAAAAGTTTCAACAAGGCTTGTTGAACGCCTTCTCCGGAAACATCACGAGTGATGGATGGATTGTCGCTTTTTCTGGCAATTTTATCAATTTCATCAATAAATACAATACCGCGTTCAGCTTTGGCAACATCATAATCAGCTACTTGAAGTAAACGTGTTAAAATACTTTCCACATCTTCGCCCACATAACCGGCCTCTGTCAAAACAGTTGCATCAACAATAGTGAGTGGCACATTCAACATTTTAGCAATGGTTTTTGCTACCAATGTTTTGCCGGTACCGGTTTGTCCCACCATTAATATGTTGCTTTTTTCAATTTCAACTTCATCGTCGTGTTTCTGCTGCATCAAACGTTTGTAGTGATTATAAACAGCAACTGACAATACTTTTTTGGTTTGGTCTTGACCAATCACATATTGATCTAAAAAGGCTCGGATTTCCTTTGGTTTTTTTAATACCAAATCCGTTCCCCCTTTTGTGTTTTTGGTTTGTTTTAGTTCTTCCAAAACAATTCCGTGTGCTTGCTCAATACACTTATCGCAGATATGTGCATCAATGCCTGCAATCAACAAATTGGTTTCAGATTTCTTGCGTCCGCAGAACGAACATTCTAATTGTGCTTTTGCCATTATTTTTTGTTTGAAGTTTCAAGTTTTAAGTTTCAAGTTTCAAGTTTTGGAGCAACCTGAAACTTTAAACCTGAAACCTGTAACTACTTTATTTTCTTCTTAAAACTTCATCAATCATTCCGTATTCTTTTGCTTCATCAGCAATCATCCAATAATCACGCTCACTGTCTTTGTGCACTCTTTCAAAAGTTTGACCCGAATGTGTGGCAATGATCTCATATAATTCATTTTTCAACTTCAACATTTCGCGTAAGTTGATTTCCATATCTGTAGCAACACCTTGTGCTCCGCCGGATGGTTGGTGAATCATTACTCTTGAATGTGGTAGAGCCGAACGCTTACCTGCCGCTCCTGCACATAATAATACAGCACCCATTGAAGCGGCCATTCCTGTACAAATTGTAGCAACATCAGGTTTTACGTATTGCATGGTGTCGTAAATTCCTAAACCTGCATAAACGCTTCCGCCCGGTGAGTTGATGTAAATTTGAATGTCTTTAGAAGCATCAACGCTTTCTAAAAATAATAATTGTGCTTGAATAATGTTGGCTACATAATCATCAACTCCTGTTCCCATAAAGATGATTCTGTCCATCATTAATCGTGAAAAAACATCCAATTGTGAAACGTTCATTTGACGTTCCTCAATAATATAGGGAGTCATTCCACTTACGATTTTATCGTAATACATACTATTTACACCGTGATGTTTGGTTGCAAATTTTTTAAATTCTTTTCCTATGTTCATATACTACTACTTAAGGTTTTTAGATAAATTTTAAATTTAGATTCTGAAATACTGATCTAAAATCAGCACATGCAAGTTCAGAATGACAGCTTATTCCGAATCAAGTTCAGAATAAAAAAGCGTCAAACCTAGATTTGACGCTCAAAGATACTATTTTTTTTGCAAAATTTATTCTCCGTACATTTCTTTAACGAACTGTTCGTAGGATACTTCCTTTGTTTTTGCTTTTACTTTTTCTTTGAAAAGATTCAGCATTTTTTCGTTCATTACTTGTTCAGATAAACGTCGCACCTCGTCTTGATTAGACATTACTCGGGCTACGATTCCGTCGATATCTTCCTGTGTTGGATTCATCTGACCAAATTGAGCCATTTGCTTTTTGATCATCTCTGAAGTATAGGCTTTCAAATCTTCAAAAGTAATTTGCAATTGATTTTCCGTCATCACTTTACCTTCAATCAATTGGTAACGCAATCCTTTCTCCGATTTTGCAAATTCTGCTCTTGCTTCAGCTTCGGTTAATTGCTTCTCTCCTGAATTTTGTAACCATTTGATTAAAAACTCAGAAGGTAATTGAAACGAAGTGCTTTCCAATAAAAACTCGGTTACATCATTCAAGAATTTTTGATCGGCTTGTTGAACAAATTGTTTCTCCGCATCTTCTTTGATTTTAGCTTTTACCCCCTCAACTGAAGAAACAACACCTTCACCAAATAATTTATCGAATAATTCCTGATTTAATTCCGCTTTTTCACTGGTTGTCACACCATCAATTGTTACGGTAACATTTATGTCTAAACCGTGAACGATAGCATGATCTACTTTTAGATAATCCATCAATTGGTGATCGTCATCAAAAAGTCCTTTGGTAGAAACTTCCACCACATCACCTACTTTTTTTCCAATGAATTTTTTTGCCGTTTTTTTATCTTTAAAAACATCCAAAGACAAGCTAGTGGTATTATTAATTCCGTTTGCTTCGTTTACAAAAGTCAGTTTCAAATCATCTCCTTCTTCAACGGTGTCTTTTGAAATTAGTTTCCCGTATTGTTTTTGAATTCGTTCCACTTGATCATTCAACATTTTATCATCTGCTACGATTTTAAAATGTGTAATTTTATTTTTTGCTGCTAAATCAACTGTAAATTGAGGAGCCAAACCTAACTGGAAATCAAATGTGTAATCTTCCTGATCCCAATCAAAATCACCGGAAACTTTTGGAAGTGGATTACCAAGTATATCTAATTTTTCCTGAACTAAGTAGTTGTTTAATTTCTCTTGCAATACTTTGTTTACTTCTTCCAACAATACTGCTTTACCATATTGTTTTTGGATTAAACTCATAGGAACCGCACCTTTTCTGAAACCAGGAATCGAAGCATTTTTACGATAATCTGCTAAAACTTTTTGCACTTTAGCGGAATAATCTTCTTTCGAAACAGGCACAGTTACTACTGCATTTAGTTCATCAACATTCGTTTTTGTAATATTCATTTCTCTATTTTTTTGCTACTAAAATTGGGTTGCAAAATTATAAAAATTTCACAACCCAACCAATTAATTTGTTGTATTTTAAGTTTTAAAAATAACCTTTACCCTTTCTCACCACCGGTCAATCCGTAAACGATTGACTGAGCAATGGAAAGCACTACGCTAAACAACATGGCATACCAAAAAGAGGTGACTACAAAACCACTCACAATTGATCCTGCAAACTGAATGATCAGTGCATTAATTACTAAAAGAAACAAGCCAAAAGTGACTACAGTAATTGGCAGTGTTAAAATAACTAAAATAGGCTTGACAAAAATATTAAGCAAGCCTAAAACAATTGCTACCAAAATGGCACTCGTATAATCAGCTACGTCAACTCCGGGAAGAATGTTAGCTAAAAGAACAACTAGTACTGCAGTGACTACGATTCGAATGATTAAATTCATAATTTATTGATTTTATTTAGGTTAAAAATACAAATAAAATCTAAGACTTTAAAAATTGTTGAACAATTTCAAAAAATATTTTTGGATTTTCGGCATGCAACCAATGTCCCGCATTGGGAATCGTTTCTAAAGTTGCTTTTGGAAAATGAGTTTTGATCTGCTCTAAATCTATATCTAAAATATATCTGGAATTTCCACCTCTAATAAAAAGGGTTTGCTTTTCAAATAGCTTATTTTCAGGTATAGCTGAGCCAACATGTTCAATATTGGCATTGAATGAGTCCAAATTAAATCGGAACGCCAATTGACCCGGTTCTTTCCAATACAAACTTTTCATCAAAAATTGCCGGGTTCCAAAATCAGGAATATATTTTTTCAACACCTCTTCCACTTGATTTCGATCGGGTTTTTCAGAAAAATCTACAGCATTCAATCCAGCTAAAATATCTTGATGGTGCGGTTTGTAATATTTTGGTCCAATGTCTGCAACGATTAATTTATCAACTAATTCCGAATGGTTTGTTGCTAAAAACATTGCTGTTTTTCCTCCCATCGAATGTCCGATAATTGAAATCGCTGTCAAATTATGAAATTTACCATACGCAACTACATCTTCCATCATCACTTCGTAGTTGAATGCATCTGCATGAAAACTTCTACCGTGATTTCGCAAGTCTAACATATGCACTTGATAACCCAAATCGGCAAATTGCGATCCCAACGTTTTCCAATTATCCGACATTCCCAAAAATCCGTGAAGAATGAGTAATGGTTTTCCGATCCCTTCTATTTTTGAATACAACATACTTTTAAATTAAAAATTCCAAACTCCAAATTCCAACAAAATCAGGACGGACAGGTCGCGACCTGCCCCTATTTCAATTTATGCAAATACATGTTCACCACATTCTCAATTCCTAAATACAGCGATTCACAAATTAATGCATGACCAATAGAAACTTCAAGAAGTCCGGGAATGTTTTCTTTGAAAAAAAGAATATTATCCAAACTCAAATCATGTCCTGCATTGATTCCCAAATCCAATTGACTGGCCAAAACAGCTGCTTCAACGTACGAATTTATTCCGGCTTTATTCCCCAATCCGTATTGATGGGCAAAATGTTCGGTATACAACTCAATGCGATCGGTACCTGTTCCTTTTGCTCCTTCAATCATATGTAGAACCGGATCCACAAAAATAGAAGTGCGAATATTATTTCGTTTGAACTCTTGAATAACTTCGGCCAAAAATGTTTTATTTTTTATCGTATCCCACCCGAAATTGGAGGTCAATGCATCGTCTGCATCGGGAACCAAAGTCACTTGCGTAGGTTGCAATTCCAATACCAAATCAATAAACTTCTGCACGGGATTTCCCTCAATATTGTATTCCGTATACACAATTGGTTTCAAATCTCTTGCGTCTTGATAACGGATATGTCGTTCATCCGGTCTTGGATGTATCGTTACGCCATGAGCTCCAAATTTCTGAACATCTTTGGCAACTTGCAGCACATTTGGCATGTTTCCGCCACGAGAATTTCTGAGCGTTGCAATTTTGTTGATATTTACACTTAACTTTGTCATAGTTTTTTAAAATAAGTTTAAAACCGAAATGCAAAAATACAAAGTAAAACAAGCGGTTTTATTGTATTTTTTGATTATTTTGCAACAAATTATTGCCTTAGATGCTAGACATAACAAATTATATCAACAACGACTTTAAACCTTTTGAAAGCAATCAATCGATTGCATTCATACAGGACTTCTTTGCTGATTTAACTTTTTCGCATTTTCCAGTACTTGACGAAGGAATCTACATTGGTAGTATCGCTGCAGATGATGTTGTAACATTTGATTTGAACAAAACTCCAAAAGATTACAAATATACTTTGGAAGGTTTTTTTGCCCGATCAAACATGATTTGGCTGGATGTTTTAGAGGTTTTTGCTCAAAATCGCACCAATTTAATTCCGGTTTTAGACGAAACCAATAAATATGTTGGGTATTACGAATTGAATGATATTGTTCAATTTTTTGCAGAAACTCCTTTTTTACGAGAGCAAGGAGGAATTATAATAGTGGAAAAGTCAATTAAAGATTTTTCTATGAGTCAGGTAGCACAAATTGTTGAGACCAATAATGGTAAAATTTTAGGCCTTTTTATTTCAGAAGCAACTACCGAACACGTTCAAATTACTATTAAAATTTCATTGGGCGGAATGAATGAAATCATTCAAACCTTCAGAAGATACAATTATGAGATTATTTCCGATCATCAGGAAGATTCCTATTTAAATAACTTAAAGGAACGTTCAGATTATTTGGACAAATACTTAAATATATAACTGTAATGAAAGTTGCCATCTACGGACAGTTTTATCAAAACGATACCCGACCCATTATCAGAGATATCTTTGTTTTTTTTAATAATAAAGTCGAACTTTTTATTGAAAAAGAATTTCTTGACATTCTGTATCGGGAAGAAATATTGAAAAGGACTTACAAAACTTTTTCTTCTTATAAAGACTTGGACAATAGTTTTGATCTAATGATTAGTATTGGCGGTGACGGAACTATTTTGAGAGCAGCTACATTTATTAGAGATACCGGCATTCCAATTTTGGGTATAAACGCAGGTCGTTTAGGGTTCTTAGCGAAAGTTCAAAAAGAAAATATCGAAAGCTTTTTACAGTTGATTTTGGATAAAAAATACACTCTTTCCAGAAGAACATTACTAAGTTTGGACAGTTCGCCGAAAAATCCGAATCTGAAAGACATTAATTTTGCTTTGAATGAAATTGCTATTAGTCGAAAAGAAACAACGGCAATGATTTCCATTGAAACTTCTCTTGACGGAGAATACCTTACTTCCTATTGGGCTGACGGTTTAATTATTTCAACACCTACCGGATCTACTGGATATTCATTAAGTTGTGGCGGGCCTGTATTAACACCGGAAGTAAAAAGTATAGTTATCACACCGATAGCTCCACACAATTTGAATGCACGGCCGCTGGTAATACCGGATAAAACGGTAATCAAAATTAAAGTTTCTGCCAGAGAACCTCAATATTTAGTATCGTTAGACAGCCGAATGACCTCCTTTAATGAAGACACCATCTTAACTATCAGAAAAACTCCTTTCAAAATAAATATGATTGAAATTCAGGAAGAAAGTTTTTTAAAAACCCTCCGAAATAAACTTCTTTGGGGAGTTGACAAAAGGAATTAAAAATAAATACTTGTTTTTAATTGGTCTCCTCAATACTAGCTCTCTTTTATTTGCGTTTTTTGAATATAATTTGTCATTTAAAGTAATTATTTGACTGTAAACTAGTCATAATTGTTATATTTGCACGCTATTTTTAAACCAATGAATAGAGTATTTATTTTGCTAGTATTAATCCTTTCAAGTTCAACTGCCGTGGCTCAGATTAATGAGGCTGGTGTTTTTGTTGGAGGAAGCAATTACATAGGCGATATTGGTCCAACCACTTACATTGCTCCACAAGATTTAGCTATAGGAATTTTGTATAAGTGGAACCGAAGTACACGCCATGCTTATCGTTTCAGTTATACGTATGCAAAAATAAGTTCTAGCGACCTCGATTCAGAAGCGGCAAATAGAAAAGATCGGGGTTATGCTTTTGAAAATACCATCAATGAGTTTTCTGCCGGAATTGAATTCAATTTTTTTGACTTCGATTTACATCAATTAAATACCCAAATGACTCCATATATTTTTACAGGATTAAATTATTTTACCTATAATGATAACTATTTTTTAAATGATCAATTGGTTAAAGATGGCAATGACAATGGAATGGCAATTCCAATGGTGGTAGGGCTAAAAGCACGAATCACACACAGCTTAATTTTAGGTGCCGAAGTGGGCATTCGTTATACTTTTACCGACAATTTAGATGGAAGTAATCCTTCAAACGGTGATTACGGCGATTTAAAGTTTGGCAATAGTAATAGCAATGACTGGTATGTATTTACCGGATTAACATTAACGTATACCTTCGGTCAAAATCCATGTTTTTGCCCACAATAGTTATGAGCTTATCAGAATCCATACAAAAGGAAAACCTTCCAAAACATTTGGCCATCATCATGGACGGCAATGGTCGTTGGGCAAAACAACAAGGCCTTTTACGAGTGATGGGCCACGAAAATGGAACAAAATCTGTGCGTCAAGTGGTCGAAGCATCGGCTAAACTAGGGATACAAAACTTGACATTATATGCTTTTTCAACCGAAAATTGGAACCGCCCGAAATTTGAAGTAGATACTTTAATGAACTTATTAATAAAGTCTTTAAAAAAGGAGCTCCCTACCCTACTCGAAAACAATATAAAATTAAATACCATTGGCAATTTGGACAAACTTCCAAAAAATGCTCAGAGCGAACTTTTAGAAGTTCTTAACAAAACCAAAGAAAATAATCGAATGACTTTAACTTTAGCATTGAGCTATGGATCCCGTGAGGAATTGATATCAGCGGTAAAAGCCATAAGTGATAAAGTTAAAAATAATATAATTTCAACAGAAACTATTGATGAATCAATTATAAATCAACATCTTTACACGCACAATTTACCTGAGGTAGATTTGTTAATCAGAACAAGCGGAGAACATCGAATCAGCAATTTCTTATTATGGCAAATTGCCTATGCAGAATTGTACTTTACCGATGTGCTTTGGCCTGATTTTACAGAAAATCATTTATATGAAGCCATTATTAGTTATCAAAAAAGAGAGCGAAGGTTTGGAAAAACAAGCGAACAAATTAAATCTTAAGTTAGTGTCAATTAAAACGTCGTATTTATATATATTTCTACTTTTTGGTAGTATTTTTTTAGGAAACGCTCAAGAGCGAAAAGCCTTTAGTAGAGGAACACAATACATACTTGGAGATGTTACCGTTACCGGAAAAGTTAGTTTTAATCAACAAACGGTAATCACTTATGCTGGTTTGGAACCTGGTCAAAAAATCATTGTGCCGGGCGAAGAAATTAGCAACTCTATCAAAAAATTAGGCAAACTTGGGCTTTTTAGCGATATCGATTTGTACATGACAGAAGTTCGCGGAGACACTATCTTTTTAGAATTAAACATCATTGAACTTCCAAAATTGAACGAAGTAAAATTGAATGGTTTAAGCAAATCTAAAAAAGAGACAATACTCAAAGAAACAAAATTGTCAATCGGCACCATTGTAAATGAAAACTTAATTACAACAACCAAAAACTACATTGAAAATAAATACAAAAAAGATGGATTTTATAACACAAAAGTTGTTATAAACACTATCCCTGATACCACAGCTAACAATGAAGTAAAAATGGTTGTAAATGTTGATAGAGGCTCCAAGGTTAAAATTAAAGAAATTGTCATAGATGGAAATGACAAACTATCCGACAATGCTGTAAAAGGAGCCATGAAAAACACCAAAGTAAAACAATTTGGTCGTTTCTGGAAAGGGTCAAAATTTATCAAAGACAAATACAAAGAAGACTTAGTAAGTATAGTCAATAAATACAAAGAATTTGGTTACCGTGATGCCCGTGTTCTATCAGATTCTGTTGGGTTTGATAATAATAGCAACATGGTTACCATTAAACTGAATGTTGAAGAAGGAAAAAGATATTACTTTGGAGATATTAAATTTTTAGGAAACACAATATACACCGATCAAGGGTTGTCTCAAGTATTAGGAATCAATAAAGGAGATGTATACAATGGCGTTTTATTAGAACAGAGAATCGCTGATAAAACAAAACCTGATGCAGACGACATCACCAATCTTTACCAAAATAACGGTTATTTATTTTCAACAATCAACACCGTAGAAGTACGGACGGAAAATGACACGATTGATTTTGAAATTAGAATCATGGAAGGCCCCGTTGCCTACTTTAATAAAATATCTGTTGTTGGAAATGACAAAACCAACGACCATGTTATTTACCGTGAACTTCGCACAAAACCAGGCGAAAAATACAGTAAAGATGCATTGGTTCGAACCATTCGTGAAATTGGTCAGTTAGGGTTTTTTGATCCCGAAGCTATTGAACCTAAATTCAAAAATGTAGATGCCGCAGCAGGAACAGTTGATATTGAATACAATTTAGTTGAAAAAGGATCCAGTCAAATCGAATTACAGGGTGGTTATGGTGGCGGTGGTTTTATCGGTACGCTTGGGCTATCCTTTAACAATTTTTCTATTCGGAATATTTTTAACAAAGAGGCTTACGATCCATTGCCAATGGGAGACGGACAAAGAATGTCTCTTCGACTACAAGGAAGTCAATTTTTTCAAGTATATAGCTTGAGTTTTTCTGAACCTTGGTTTGGAGGTGAAAGACCCGTGCAATTAAATACTTCAGTTTCATATAGTAAGCAATTTGTGAACCAACCCGGTACAGCAAATGTTAACAGAGATAGTTATTTTAACATTTTAACTTTATCTACAGGAATTGCAAAACGACTGTCTGTGCCTGATGACTTTTTTGTATTGTCTCAATCATTGAGTTTTCAATATTACGACATGAGTAATTACAATACAACTTTATTTAGTTTTGCAGATGGAAATGCTCGAAACCTTGCCTATACGATTGGACTAAGTAGAAATAATAAAGGAATCAATCCAATCTATCCAATTTACGGATCAGAGTTTAGTGTTTCAGCGAAATTTACCCTTCCTTATTCTGCATTTAATGGAATTGATTATGGTGATTTAAAAAATCAAGAAGCATATAAATACAAACACAAAGGTGACCCGTACTTTGACATTAACGGTCAATATGTTCAAAGTGGTGACTACTTAAAGGATGTCCCTTCCGCAGAAAACCAATTTCCTGAAAAAGTTGATAATTTTCAAGCAGCAGCTGAAGATCAAACATTAATTGATCAAGAGCGATTTAACTGGTTGGAATATTACAAAATAAAAATGAGAGCCGATTGGTTTACCAGAATAGCCGGGTCACAGCAAAGTGCATTAGTTTTAAGATCATTAGCAGAGTTTGGATTTTTGGGAGCATATAACAATGAACGAGGTTTAATTCCATTTGAACGTTTTTATGTAGGGGGTGATGGTATGGCGAACTTTGCACTTGATGGCCGAGAAGTTATTATGTTGAGAGGTTATCCAAATTTCTCTTTATCCGGTCAAGATGGTGGAGCAATTTATAATAAGTTCTCATTAGAACTCAGATATCCAATCACGTTAAAATCTTCGGCATCCATTTTTACTTTGGCTTTTGCTGAAGCGGGTGCATCGTATAATAATTTTCAAGAATTTAATCCATTTTTATTATATCGCTCTGCGGGAGTGGGTTTACGAGTGTTTATGCCGGCATTTGGATTGCTAGGTATTGACTTTGGTTACGGCTTTGATGCCCTACCCGGACAAGTACAACCTAATGGATGGGAAACACATTTTATAATTGGACAACAATTTTAATTGTTAAATTAAGTTATATTTACAATATAATTTAGAAGAAATGAAGAAAACGGTTTTTATAGTGTTTATGCTTGCATTATCCTCAACTATTTTGGCTCAAACAAAAGGAGTTAAAGTGGGTTACATTGATATGGAATATATTCTTCAAAATGTACCTGATTACACAGAGGCAAAAAATCAATTAGAACTTAAAGCTCAAAAGTGGAAACAAGAAATTGATGCTAAAAGAAACGAAATAAATTTAATTAAGGAAACACTTAAAAATGAACGAGTACTCCTAACCAAAGAATTAATTGAAGAACGCGAGGAAGAAATTGCTTTTTTAGAAACCGAATTAAACGATTACCAACAAAAAAGATTTGGCCCGATGGGCGATTTGGTTACTCAGAAGGCTGTTTTGATAAAACCAATTCAGGACCAAGTTTTTACAACTGTACAAGATCTGGCGGAAGCTCAAAAATATGATTTCATACTTGATAAGTCTTCTGATTTGTCCATACTTTTTGCTAATAAAAGATTTGATTTGAGTGATCGAGTAATTAGAGCTCTCACACGTTCTTCCAAAAGAGAACAACTTTCCAAAAAAGAGCAAAAAGCAATGGATGCTAAAGAAGCTAAAGAAGATTTTGTAGATGACAATCCCGAATTGGCAGCCAGAAAAAAAATACTTGATGATAAAAAAGCCGCACGAGATAGTTTAGTGGCCGCAAGAAAGTCAGAATCGGAACAAAAACGTTTGCAATTTGAAGAAAAAAGGAAAAAATTACTAGAAGAGAAAGAAGCGAAAAAAAATGGCACGGTTTCTGAAAAGAATACTGAAATCAAAACAGATAAAAAAGAAGAAAATAAAACTGAAGAAAATAAGGACAAAGCTGCAACAGGAACCACAGAAGAAAAAACCGCACAACCTGTAGAAGCAAAAAAACCCACAGCAGCTCAAGAAGCCAAACAGAAAAGTATTGAAGATCGGAAAAAAGAAATTGAAGAACGTAAACAAAAAATACTCGCCGATAGGGAAGCTGCCAAAAAGGCAAGAGAAGAAAAATTAAATCAGAATAAAGACAAAAACGAAGAAAACAAAAACGAAAATTAATTATTAAACTTAAAAACAATGAAACAATTGAAAACTTTACTAATTGCTGCCTTGGTATTTATGAGCACAAGTCAAGTTAATGCACAAGCAAAAGTAGCACATGTTGATACGAACGCTATTATGGCCGCAATGCCGGAAATGTTACAAGCACAAAAACAACTTGAAACACTTCAGGGAGTATATGATAAGGAATTTAAAGGGATGGTAGACGAATATCAAGCTAAGCTAGCAAAATACAACCAAGAAGTTGAAACTGTGACAGAGGCAATGAATATAGAACGATCGAAGGAAATTCAAGACATGGAGAAAAGAATACAGGATTACCGTCAAACTGCTCAGAAAGAATTGACTAAAAAAGAAGAAGATTTAATGAAGCCATTGATGGAAAAAACAAAGGTTGCAATCGAAAAGGTGGGCAAAGCAAAAGGTTACCAGTACGTTCTAAATTCTGCTGGTTTACTATTGGCCGATGGTCCGGATTTAACTCCTGATGTAAAAAAAGAATTAGGATTTTAATTAAATCTTTCAATTTATTTTAAAAACTGCTCACTCATCTGAGCAGTTTTTTTTTACTTTTGTTTAATGACTAATAACAAACCTATAGGTCTTTTTGATTCAGGAGTTGGCGGAACTTCTATATGGAAAGAAATTCATAAGTTGATGCCTCTTGAAAGCACTATTTATTTGGCAGATAGTAAAAATGCACCTTACGGAATAAAAACGAAAGAAGAAATAATAGCTCTAAGTTTTAAAAACACCGAATTACTTTTAGAATTGGGTTGCAAAATAATTGTAGTTGCCTGCAATACCGCCACAACAAATGCCATCAAAGAACTCCGTGCTAAATTCGAAGTCCCATTTATTGGTATCGAACCGGCAATTAAACCCGCAGCTAGTAATTCAGAAACAAATTGTATAGGAATATTAGCCACCAAAGGAACACTTAGCAGCGATTTATTTCACCAAGCTGTCCTCAATTATCCTAACACTAAAATTGTGGAGCAAGTAGGTTACGGTTTGGTTCAATTAATAGAAGACGGACAAATGCATTCGAAAGAAATGACGAATCTGCTTCAAACCTATTTGCAACCAATGATTGAAGCAAATATTGACTATTTAGTTTTGGGTTGTAGCCATTACCCCTATTTAGTTCCACAAATCAAGGAAATTCTACCCAAAAGCATTAAAATAATCGACTCAGGTGAGGCGGTAGCTTTGCAAACTAGTAAAGTGCTCTCTGAAACAATTGGATTGGCCAAATCGTCTTTAAATAGTCAAATATTCTATACCAATGGCTCTCCGGAAGTACTTCAAAATGTTCTTTCTGATTCCCGCTGCATTTATACCAGAGATTTTTAGAGTGCATCCCCTTCTTTAAACCAACCGGAATACATGACATAATTGTTGGAAATTCGCTCAATTTCTCCTGCAAAATCAGATTGATTGATTTCTTTCACTTTTTTAGCTGGAATCCCTGCATAAATAGTACCTGATTCCACCCGCGTATTTTGAGTAACAACGGCTCCTGCAGCAACAATCGAATTACTTTCGATAACGCAATTATCCATAACAATGGCTCCCATTCCTATCAAAACATTATCTTCAATCGTACATCCATGAACAATCGCACGATGACCGATTGATACATTATTCCCGATATTTGTTGGATGTTTTAAATAGGTGCAATGAATAATAGCTCCATCTTGAATATTTACTTTATTTCCAATTTTGATGTAGTGCACATCTCCTCTAATCACCGCATTAAACCAAACACTACAAGAAACTCCCAAAACAACATCTCCCACAATCGTTGCATTTTCGGCAACATAACAATCAGAAGGAATACTAGGACTCTTTCCGTTAACAGATTTTATTAGCATACTACTATTTAAAAAAAATATCCCGACACCAAAATAGGAAGCGGGATATAATTATTTGTTACCAATAATTTAATTAATCGCTGGACAATTACACTCAAACTTCTCACGTTTGCAGAACAAGTTCATACCTAAAGTGATTTGGTGAAAACCTGCGGTATCAAAGTTTATTTCTCCCATTACATAAGAATAGGTATAACCAAACATAAATTGTTTATAGTTGATTCCGATGAACGGTGTGATGTATTGTAATTTTTGATCACTTATGGGCGAACCTATGTCGCCGTCAATAAATTGTGCACCGTCAAAACTTCTTCTATAGGAAAGACCTCCCCAAATTTTACCATCTTCCATATCACCATAAACTTTCAAATTTACATCAAATGACTTTTCTTGTGTTTCGTCCACAAACTGAAATAGTACTGAAGGTTCCCACACTATACTTTCTCCTCCAAAAGAGTATCCTGCACTTAATAAATACTTTCGTAAGTTATCCGATTCAAATTCGGTATAAATTTCTCTTCGCACATTAGCCATTGCATTTTTTACTGTGAAATGTGTATAAAAATCCATGTAATAATACGAAGCACCAATATCTAGGTTAAAATAAGAATCTTTCTGGTAAACTCCACCAACGATCGGGTCAAACTCAGTAAAACTAGTTTCATCTAATTGACTTTGAACCAAAGCACCACTAATACCAAATGATAATTGATTCAAATCAATTTCATTTCTTGAAAACATGATGTGGTGGGCATAAGTCAATTTTGCACCTGTTTGTGAATGGTAACCGTTCTTATCGCTAAAAAGTATAACCCCTAAACCTGATTGATCCCCCACTCTACCATTAAAGCTGGCGGTATTCAACTGAGGAGCATCTGTTTGATCAAACCATTGTCTTCTGCCTGTAAGTCTAAGTTTAGCACAGTTTGCAGCACCCGCCATCGAAGGATGAAGTAAATATAAATTATCAGTTAAATAATCGGAATATACTGCTATTCCTTCTTGTGAATAACTAAATTGTGCAAATAGTAATAGTAAAAATAAATATTTCTTTTTAAAATTCATCGGGTTATCGTTTTAATGAAAAGTGTGCTTTAAATTCTTTGGTTTGGCTGTCTTCTTCATAGGTTACTGTAAACCAGTAATCGGTTGAAGGTAGTGGTCTTCCGTTGAAAGTTCCATCCCAGCCGTTGCTAGTTGGACTAATCTGTTTGATGAGTTTTCCATAGCGGTCAAATATATAAATTTTTGTGTTAGGTTGGTTCGCTAATCCAACAATATTCCATGTATCATTGAAGCCATCACCGTTTGGTGTAAAGAATAACGGATAATTAATGGCTGTAGCCACGGTGCTTACCGTATCACAGCCGCCGTTGTTCTTGTCTCTAACGGTTACCGTGTGTTCGCCTGCCGATACATTGGTAAAGATATTACTATCTTGGAACGGACCAAAATCTAATTGGTACTCATAGTCGCCCAAGCCTCCTGCAAGATTCACTGTGATGATTTGGTTTTCGGAGAAAGCGTTGCTCACCGTTACATCGCCGATAATGGCTGCTGAGGTGTTCACTAATGACATAGTCTCTGCTGCAAGCATCGTACATCCGGTGGCGATATTGGTTGCAATTACACCATAGTTTCCATCTTCGGATACAGTTAACGTTGCATCGGTTGCTCCTGCAATTTCAACTCCATCAAAATACCAAACATACGTATACAAACTTGCATCGTCAATAATTGGCACAATAGTATAGGTTCCCAGTGGTTGTAATGTTACCGGATCCACGCAAATAAAGGCGTCTTCTACCACCAACTCCGGAAGCTCATTTACTGTTAAGGTAATCATGCTTAGCGAAGCACACTGACTCGCTGTGATGGTATTAGTTACTCGTATCCAAATCTCTTGTGGATTGTTGGCATTGGTGTAATTAGCAGGGTTGGCAATAGCGTTTTGTTCCGCTTGTGCATCTGCTTGTGTTTCATAGTAACTTAAGGCATAATCAGGTTCTGTTTGCGTGGTTCCCAATACAATGGCTCCAAAGGGTGTTAAATCAAAAGTTGTAAATCCGTCGTTGGTACCATCTTCATCACAAACAGTAAGTCCTACTGTGGTGTCCGGCACCGGATTGGCAACTGCTCCTTCTTCTACTAGTAGATCAAAGCTCACCGTAGCATTCAC
>NZ_JBILTE010000034.1:0-18545 GCF_044371705.1 Flavobacterium sp.
TTATTCCTTTCAAATACGTTTCTTCGGCTAAATCTATTTTGTTTTGTTTGACATAAGCAAATCCTAATTCTCTGAAAAAATAATAATTTTTCGGATTGTTTTTAATTGCTTTTTCTAAAACCGGAATTGATTTTTCGTATTGACCTAAATGATTGTAGGCGTAGGCTAATTCAAATTCAAGTCCTTCGTAATGAGGGTTTATTTTATATGCTTTTTCTAGATAAACTAATGCTTTTTCACAGGCTCCAACATGGTTGTAGTGAAAACCTAAATCTTTCAAACTTTCTATGTTTTCTTCTCTTTGATAAATTGCCAACCATACAGGAACTTCTTCAAGGCCTAATTTTTTAATTGTAGTTTTAGGGAGAATAAATACATCAGAAGTTTTGTAGGGCTCCAGTCTGTATTTTATCATGCTACTTGGGTCGTTTTGATTAAGTTTAAAAGAACCGTCTTTATTTATTTGAGCTGTCCCTTCAAAATTTAAGGTAAATCCAGCCTGATAATCCAAATAGATAAAGCCATAGGGATAAACGCTGTCGGTTTCCTTTTTGGGAAAGAGCACCCATTTGTCTTTAGCATCATAATATTTTGTTTCAAATTTTATTGTTTCATTTGATGACTGACAATATGATACATAGGAAATTAGAGAAATAAAAATGGTTAGTATATTTTTTTTCATGATTAATAAGTATGTAAGTCAAATATAATAATTTTCTTTCGCTAATTTTGTGATTCTAAAAAACAAATTCAATGTCAACTATTCTAGCCTTTGCCGGAAGTAATTCTTCCACTTCTATCAATCACGAATTAGTAACCTATTTGACTACTCAATTGAAAGAGTCAACGTTTGAATTATTCAAATTGTCTGATATGGACTTGATTGTTTATAGTGAAGATGAACAACGAGATAATGGTTTTCCGTCGTCAATCAATCAAGTTTATAAGCATATTCAAGCATCTACCGGAATCATTATTTCTGTGAATGAACACAATAGCAATCCTTCTGCATTCTTTAAAAATGTATTGGATTGGTTGTCAAGATTAGACCGAAAGTTTTTAGAAGGTAAAAAAGTATTTTTACTAAGTGCTTCAACCGGAGCAAGAGGAGGTATGAGTTCGTTGGAACTAGTTAAAAATTTGATTCCACGTTTTGGAGGAGAAGTTACTGATACGTTTTCATTTCCTACATTCAAGGAAAATTTTTCAATTGAAAATAAAACAATCACCAACGAAGAATTGAAAAAAGAGATTTTATCAAAATTACACCAGTTTGAAAATCTATTGAAATAGCTTTTTGATGTTACGAACGGTCAAAAAATTCAAAATTGAAAATCCGGAATCCTTCAAAAGTAATTTGTTGGAATGGGGCAATCAGTTTAATGAGGTTGTTTTTTTAGACACGAACAATTACCATCACAGTTACATCACTTATGATTCGGTTTTGGCAATCGATGCTTTTACATCTATCAAAACCGATTACTTCAATGCCTTTGAAGATTTGCATCAATACCAATCACACACAAAAGATTGGTTGTTTGGTTATTTATCCTATGATTTAAAGAATGCTACAGAAGTTTTAACTTCTAAGAATTTTGACGGATTAGCATTTCCCGATTTGTATTTCTTCCAACCTAAAAAGCTATTTTTTTTGAAAAATAACGAAGTTGAGGTGCATTATCTCAGACTTTGCGACGATGAAATGGATGCTGATTTTGAGGAGATTGTGAGATGGAAGATGGAAGAGGGAAGATGGAAGAGGGAAGAGGGAAGATGGAAGATGGGAGATGGAAGAGGGAAGATGGGAGATGGGAGTTTGGAGTTTGGAGATGATACTAAAATTAAGATTCAACAACGAATTTCAAAAGAATCGTATACTGAAAAAGTTTCTCGAATGTTGGAACATATCCATCGCGGAGATATTTACGAAGCCAATTTTTGCATGGAATTTTATTCTGAAGAAGCACAAATTAACCCATTGGAAATCTATCAAAAACTGAATAAAATTTCTGAACCGCCTTTTGCTGTTTATTTTAAAAACAGTCACCATTATTTAATGTCCGCTTCTCCCGAAAGGTATTTAAAAAAGGAAGGAACTAAAGTTATTTCGCAACCGATTAAGGGAACAGCTCGAAGAAATACAGATGAAATTGCAGACAAACAAGCGAAAATAGATTTAGAAAATAATCCGAAAGAGCGAGCAGAAAATATTATGATTGTAGATTTGGTTCGCAACGATTTATCCCGAACAGCAACCAAAGGTTCAGTTGAAGTAGCGGAATTGTGTAAAATTTATACGTTCAAACAAGTACATCAAATGATTTCTACGGTAGTTTCTGAAGTAGAAAATACGACTTCGCCGGTTGAAATTATCAAATCTACTTTTCCTATGGGAAGTATGACCGGTGCTCCAAAAATTTCGGCCATGAACATTATCGAAGAATTGGAGGAAACCAAACGAGGCTTGTACAGTGGAGCTGTTGGTTATTTTACACCCGAAGGTGATTTTGATTTTAATGTCGTGATTCGCAGTATTTTATACAATTCCAGAAATCACTATTTATCTTTTTCCGTGGGAAGTGCCATTACATGCGAAGCCACTCCGGAAGGTGAATACGAAGAATGTTTGTTGAAAGCAAAAGCGATGTTTGAAGTCCTTCAATAACGACTTATTCTTTCATTCTCTCAAAAATCCTTACTTTTGAAAATGTTTTCAAAATTTCAAAATCACATCCTTTCAAATTTCCCTTTTTTACAGCAGGCTAAAATTCTTGTTGCTGTAAGTGGTGGATTAGACAGCATGGTTTTATTGGAATTATTGTTTCATTCAAAACTGGATATTGCAGTGGCTCATTGTAATTTTCAGTTACGAGATACAGAAAGTGAAGGCGACGAAAATTTTGTAAAGTCCTATTGCCAAGAAAATTCCATTCAAGGTTTTTTTCAAAGATTTGATACCAAGCAATTTGCCGAAGACAAAAAATTATCCATTCAACTCGCAGCCCGAAAACTTCGCTACCAATGGTTTTACGAATTATTGGAAAATGAAAACTTTGATTATGTTTTAACTGCTCATCACTTAGACGATCAATTGGAAACATTTTTAATTAATTTTTCGCGTGGAGCGGGTTTGGATGGATTGTGCGGAATTCCGTCACTTCATGATAAAATTGTTCGGCCACTTTTGATTTTTTCCAGAGCAGAAATTGAAACTTTTGCGAACGAAAATCAGTTGAAATGGAGAGAAGATTCCAGCAATGCATCGGATAAATACCTTCGCAATAAAATTCGTCATCAAGTGGTGCCGATTTTAAAAGAACTGAATCCAAGTTTTTTAGATTCGTTTGAAAAAACTATTCAAAACCTCAATCAAGCACAATCCTTGGTGGACGATGCCTCGCGAATTGTGTATCGAAAAGTGGTGAACGATGATAACAATCAAAAGATAATCAATCTTACAGAATTACTTCAATTAGCCAATTATCAGGCCTATTTGTATCAATGGTTGTCACCTTTCGGATTTTCAGCTTGGCAAGATATTTATGATTTGGTTACTGCTCAATCGGGAAAAATGATTTTTTCAGAACAGTTTCGATTGGTAAAAGATAGAGAAATACTTATTTTAGAACCTAAAAATGTTGAAAATTCTGAAGAATATCTTATTAATGAAAAGGATCTACAACTTAATTTTCCCTTAAAGTTGCGTTTTTGTGAGCTAAGTGACCTTTCAATATCAGATGCAAAAACTATATTTGTGGACTCAAAATTGGTAAAATTTCCTTTACTACTTCGAAAATGGAAAGAAGGCGATTATTTTTACCCATTTGGAATGAACGGAAAAAAGAAAGTGAGTAAATTTTTTAAGGACGAAAAATTTTCGTTACCCAAAAAAGAGACTACTTGGCTTTTGTGTTCAGAAAATAAAATTATATGGATCGTTGGCGAACGAATGGACGACCGATTTAAAATAACCGAACACACACAAACTATTTTAAAAATAGAATTATTATAATGAAGAACTTACTTTTTGCACTGCTTTTAATTTTTGTATTTACAAATACACAGGCACAAATTTTAGATCCTGTTAAGTGGAAAACTTCGATTGAACAAAAATCAGACACCGAATTTTTATTAAAATTTGATGCAACCATTCAAGAAGAATGGCATTTCTTTTCGCAGTTTACGCCGGATGGAGGTTCGTTACCTACCGTTTTTATATATGACGGTGCCAAGGGAAACTATCAGTTGGTTGGTAAAACAACCGAAAGCAAATACAAAAAAGTGTACAGCGATGTTTTTGGAGTAGACGAGTACATGTTTGAAGGAAAAGCTCAGTTTTCTCAGTTGATTAAAGTGACCAATCCGAATTTAAAATCAATAAAAGTTGAGGTGGAATACCAAGCTTGTTTGGAACAATGTATTCAACAATACAAAAGTTTTGATTTTAAGTTGCCGGCATTAAAAATACCAGCCTCCGAAACACTTGTTGCACCAGTTGTTGATACAGCTACTGTGGTTGCTGCGGAAGCAACAGTTAATGATTCCACTCAAGTAAAAGAAACAAAAGTTCAACCCGTAAAAGAAAAAAAGAAAGAAGAACAAAAAGGACTTTGGACTATTTTTATTATCGCGTTTTTCTCCGGATTTGCAGCATTATTAACCCCCTGCGTGTTTCCGATGATACCGATGACTGTGAGTTTCTTTACTAAGCAAAGTAAAGACCGAGCCAAAGGAATTAAAAATGCCATCATTTACGGACTTTCAATTATCGTTATTTATGTTGCTTTAGGAACACTTATAACCTATGCTTTTGGAGCAGATTCTTTAAACGAATTGTCAACTAGTGTTGCTTTCAATGTTATTTTCTTTGGGTTATTAATTTTCTTTGCAGCCTCGTTTTTAGGTGCTTTTGAAATTGTTTTACCTAATTCATGGGCTAATAAAGTAGATCGCCAAGCGGATAGAGGCGGAATCATCGGTATCTTTTTTATGGCATTAGCCTTGGCAATTGTTTCGTTTTCATGTACAGGTCCAATTGTAGGAACTTTGATTGTTGAAGCGGCTTCCAAAGGTGGAATTGCTCCGATTGTAGGGATGTTAGGCTTTTCTTCTGCTATTGCTTTGCCGTTTATGTTATTCGCTTTATTTCCGGGTTGGATGAACACTTTACCAAAATCGGGCGGATGGTTGAATACGGTGAAAGTATCTTTAGGGTTTTTAGAATTGGCTTTTGCCTTTAAATTTTTATCCAATGCCGATTTAGTTTTACAATTGCATTGGTTTGAAAGAGAAACCTTTTTAGCCATTTGGATTGCTGTTTTTGGTATTTGGGCGTTGTACTTGTTTGGCAAAATATCGTTGCCACACGATAGCCCGTTGCAGCATATTTCCGTTGGACGATTGTTTATGGGATTGTTTGTCTTGAGTTTTACAGTTTACATGATACCCGGACTTTGGGGAGCACCATTGAAAATTATATCCGGTTTTCCACCACCGTTGAATTATAGCGAAAGTCCAACAGGTATCGGAAGTGGTGGGTCAGGCGATTCACAAGTGCTGTCAAAAGGGGCACATGCAGGACCGCATGGTATTATTGCCTTTCATGATTATGAACATGGAATGGCTTATGCAAAACAAGTGAACAAACCTGTGCTACTCGATTTTACAGGTTATGCTTGCGTCAATTGTCGTAAGATGGAAGATTATGTTTGGTCGGATAAAAGAATTCATTCGATACTTAAAAATGAAGTTGTTTTAATATCCTTATATGTAGATGATAAAAAAGAATTGCCGGAAAGTGAAAAGTATGTTTCCAAAGAAACCGGTAAAAAAATAAAAACAATTGGTAACAAATGGAGTGACTTTCAAATTACAAAATACAAAGCCAATGCTCAGCCCTACTATTTAATTTTGGATACCGAAGGCAATACGCTTTCAGCTGAACCTGCAAGTTATGATCCTGATATTGAGTTGTATGAAGATTGGCTGGATGAAGGCATTTCAAAATTTAAGAAATAAAAGAATTGATCCGTTTTAAAGTCCCTGAAATACATTTATTTCGGGGATTTTTCTTTTGAAGTAAAATCAAAATTGTGAAAAATAAATAGTTGCAAATTGTTGTTTATTTTAGAGATGTCGGATGTATTTGCTAAAATTAGTTGTTTCATATAAGCCAATTGAAACGACATGTTTTTTGTTTGATAACCCATTCCTAAAGAGAATCTGTTTTGATCAAATCGGAAGTTATTGGTGATTTCTTCGCCGGCGTTGAACATAATTTCATCAGAAGCTAACGTGTAAAAGCGATTGCCCGTTTTTGGATTTTTATCGAAATTATATCGCATTTGAAATAAGTACCTTAATCGATAATTAAAGTTGTAATCGGAAGTAGCTCGATCCTCAATAATCGTTTTTCTAAACCTCGCCTCGTAACGCAATCGATGAAAAAAATTAAAGGTTGAGCTGGCATGAACGGATGTGGTTTGCCCCCAAATCCGTTGTTCTAATCGAAAAGTTTCATTATTTTCAAGCGGATAGAACCAAGCCACCGCATATCCTAAAGTGCTGGTTGTTTTGAGTTTGTTTTCAAAGTGATACGTGAGACCCGTTCTAATAATATAAAAGCTGTCCGGAACCCAATGGGTGTCATTCCACAACGAGTAGTTTTTTGATAGTTTAGATTGCGTCAAGTAACCCATCCAAATCTGTTCGTTTTCTGTCTCATTTGACTGTGAAAAAAGAGTTTGAGAAAAAAATACCGACAAAAAAATCCAAATGAATTTGAAGCCTCTCATTTGTTAATGTAATTTATTTGTAAAAATACTTCATTTCCAACGAATATTTTTTGATATTTGTCATAGATAAATTTATACGCCATGTTAGTTAAAGTATTTGGAAGTGCCGTTTTCGGTGTCGAAGCCACGACGATTACAGTAGAAGTAAACATTGATAAAGGAATAGGATACCATCTGGTAGGACTTCCTGACAATGCCATCAAAGAAAGCAGTTACCGCATTGCTGCTGCTTTAAAAAACAACGGGTATTCCTTACCCGGAAAAAAAATCACCATCAACATGGCTCCGGCCGATTTACGTAAAGAAGGATCTGCTTATGATCTGACATTGGCAATTGGAATTTTGGTTGCCTCCGGACAAATTAGAGCTGATGAGTTACAACACTATGTAATTATGGGAGAATTGTCTTTGGATGGTGGTTTGCAACCCATTAAAGGAGCTCTTTCCATTGCTATCAAAGCAAAAGAAGAAGGTTTTAAAGGGTTTATACTTCCCATACAAAATGTCAAAGAAGCCGCAATTGTGGAAGGTTTAGATGTGTATGGTATTGAAAATGTAGTACAAGTAATCGATTTTTTTGAAGGAAGGGGAACCATTGAACCTACAATTATTGATACGCAAGAAGAATTTTCCAAAACGTTAGATTTTCCTGAATTTGATTTTTCAGATGTCAAAGGACAAGAAAGCATCAAGCGATGTATGGAAATTGCTGCGGCTGGCGGACACAATATTATTTTAATTGGTCCGCCCGGTTCCGGCAAAACAATGCTTGCCAAGCGATTGCCAAGTATTTTACCACCAATGACCATGAAAGAGGCGTTGGAAACAACTAAAATTCATTCGGTCGCAGGTAAAATAAAAGATGCCGGATTGATGAGTCAGCGACCCTTTCGTAGTCCGCATCACACGGCTTCGTCCGTTTCTTTAGTTGGTGGTGGAAGCTATCCGCAACCGGGAGAAATCTCGTTGGCTCACAACGGAGTCTTATTTTTAGATGAATTACCGGAGTTTAAACGAGAAGTACTGGAAGTGATGCGACAACCATTAGAAGATAGAGAAGTCACTATTTCACGGGCTAAATTTACAATCACTTATCCATCATCATTTATGTTAGTGGCAAGTATGAATCCTAGTCCGAGTGGTTATTTTAATGATCCCAACGCTCCTGTTAGTTCTTCACCGGCTGAAATGCAGCGTTATCTGGGTAAAATTTCAGGACCTTTATTGGATCGTATTGATATTCATATCGAAGTAACTCCGGTTCCCTTTGAAAAACTAACAGAAACAAGAAAAGCCGAGAGCAGCATCGAGATTAGAAAGCGTGTAACCAAAGCAAGAAAGATTCAAACCGAGCGTTTTGAATCGATGAATCATATCCACTACAATGCACAAATGAATAGCAAACACATTCGTGAATATTGTGTTTTAGATGAGGCTTCGTTGCAATTGCTCAAAACCGCCATGGAGCGATTAAATCTCTCTGCCAGAGCGTATGACAGAATTCTGAAAGTTTCCAGGACTATTGCAGATTTAGAGGGTTCAGAAGGGCTCAAACCGGCACATATTGCAGAAGCTATTCAATACAGAAGTTTGGATCGGGAAGGATGGTTGGGGTAAAGGGTTTCAAAAATCAATTCAATAGCATCATCAATATTCCATGTGCGACAGCACTAACTTGCCTCCGACTTTAGTCGGAGGATTATTAAAAAATATAATCCAAAATCTTAATTATATGCCATATCTAAAAATATACATTCATTTTGTCTGGTGCACAAAAAACAGATATCCATTTTTAAACACCATTGAATCGAGACAGTTAGTTTGGAATCATATAAAAGAAAATGCTAAACAGAAAGGAATTCATGTTGATTTTGTCAATGGTTATGAAGATCATTGCCATTGTTTAATTTCACTGGGAATTAATCAAAGTGTTGAAAAAGTAATGCAATTAATTAAAGGTGAATCATCTTATTGGATAAATAAAAACCCTAATCTATTTCCCAATTTAAAAGGAAAAAGATTCGAATGGCAAAGTGAATTTTTTGCATTGTCTGTTTCTGAATCTATTTTAAAAAGGGTGCGGAATTATATTAAAAATCAGGAAGCTCATCATTGTAAAAAATCTTTTGATGATGAATATGAAAAGATTCGTAAGGTTTTTAAAAATGGAGTAACGGGTGAAACAAAAACATCCGACTGAAGTCGGATGAAATTTAGTGCTGTCGCACATAGAAGATTGAATCTGTCGCACCTAGAAGATTAAATCTGTCGCACATAGAAGATTGAATCGAATAATCAGGACGAGACGAGTCATTAATCAATAAATTTATAATACCTCGCTCCAACTAAAACCGGATTTTCTTTTTCAATAAAATCCAAAACAAATTCATTAGATGGTTTGACAACAGACTGCTTTAATTCTTTTTTATGGAGCTTTTCATAGGTATCAAAATCAATCGGTTTACACGATTCTAAAGTTTTAAAAATATTGATTTTTGAGATTTGCTTATTCCAAACAGACGCAACTGTGGCTTCAAAAACTTTCGATTTGGAACCGCTTCCGTAAGCAATGAATCCAACTTTCTGGTTTTCCAACTTCGTGTTTTTTTGAGCATGATAACAAAGGGTAGAAATCAATCCTAAAAAAATAGAACCGGTATAAATATTTCCAATTTGTCCCGAGGCAATTTCTGAAGGAACTATTTTTTCATTTACAAACTGCAAGTATTCAGGAGTTTTAGCGAGTCCTTTAATTTTGTCTTTGGTTGTTTCTCCAATTTGCTGTTCAAGTAAGATCGGATTTTCATTGGCAAAAATTTCAATGAAAGTGCGTCTTCCTTGAAAACAGTAAGGTAGGTGCATTAAAACAGCTGACCAATTTTCGTAGACTTTTCCATGCTGATTGCTTTCAGTTTTAAAGTGATTGTAAGCATCTACAATGCGATTAATATAACATTGGTTAGAGTATTGACCGTCAAATACAGGTTGCTCTTTATAAATTGCCACTTCGTCTTCTAAAACTTCTAGCCATTCGGGATTGTCGGTTTTATTGGTAATTTCTTCTTTTGAAAAATACCGGCGTGGCTTAAAGAAGTCAAAAACACCTTCGGTGGAAACGCCAACTTCAGTTGTAAAACTTAAAATTCTTGGGTTCACTGCAACTAGTAGTGCAATTGCACCTGCTCCTTGCGTATATTCGCCGGAAGAATTCAAATCATATTTAGCATTGTCGGAAGCAATTACAATAGCTTTTTTAGTTGGATTCAAACGTATGTAATCCAAACAGTTTTGAAGAGCGTCCACTGCTCCAATGCAAGCAAAAGTTAAGTCGACTATATCACAATTTCTGAAAGATCTTTCGCCTAACTGACTTTCTAAAAGTGATAAAACATAGGAAGCAACAGGTTTTGAGCTATCAACGCCACTTTCGGTGCCTACATAAATTCTAGAAATTTCAGACGGATTTAAACCTTCTTGTTGAATCAATTTCAAACAAGCATTGGCAGCAAAAGTCACTACATCTTGGTGAACATCAGGAAAACTCATTTTTTGCAAACCGAGTCCTGTGATAAGTTTGTCCGGTTCAATATTTCGCTGATTTGCCAGGGAAGTTATGGGTAAATATACTTTAGGAATATCGTATGCGATGCTGTCAATACCAACGTTCATTTGTATAGATTTAAAGTAACAAATGTATAAAAGCGAAAATCAAAATGTATTGAACAATTCATAAAAAGAATGTTCCGGAAATCGAATTACGAATGTTTTAAAAAAGAGAAGTTTTTATTTTGAAAAGCACATAAATTTTCCTGAATACTGCATTTAATTCAATGCTTTAAAGGTGTCACCTTGTTTGATATCACCGCTTTTAAATCCTTTCCCAAACCATTTAACGCGTTGCTCTGAAGTGCCATGTGTAAATGAATCAGGCACTACATGGCCTTGCATCTTTTTTTGAATGGCATCATCACCAACGGCTTGAGCAGCACTTAGAGCTTCTTCAATATCACCTTCATCAAGGTAATTGCTGTTGTAATGTGTCCAAAGTCCGGCATAGAAATCAGCTTGTAATTCTAAGGAAACTGATAATTTGTTGCCTTCCGTTTTTGTTAAACTTTGTTGTAGTTGTCGAACTTTTCCCGAGGTGCCTAATAAAGTTTGTACATGATGACCCACTTCATGAGCAATGACATAAGCAATGGCATAATCGCCGCCTTGGGCTCCGAAACGAGTTTGCAGTTCATCAAAAAAGTCTAAATCCATATATACTTTTTGATCTCCAGGGCAATAAAAAGGGCCTGAGGCAGAGGTTGCTCCGCCGCATGCTGACTGAACAGAACCGCGAAATAAAACCAATTTTGGTTCTACATAGGTCATTCCGTTTTCTTCAAAAATTCGATGCCAGACATCTTCGGTGTCTGCTAAAACAGTTGCAACATATTCACCCATTTTCTGATCTTCGGCAGACAATGGTTCACCTGCACCAGTTTCAGTTTGTTGCTGTTGCACTTGATTTTGTAATTCCTGGATGAGTTGCGCATTGTCACCACCCATAAATAGTTGAATAATTAAAAATACAACACCAATTAAACCGCCACCTGCCATGACTTTTCCGCCGGTTCCCATGCCTCTGCGGTCTTCCATGTTTGTACTTTGTCTGCGACCTTCCCATTTCATAAGCTAATTGATTACAAGTTAGATATAAATTTATTGAATTTTATTTTACGTTCAACCAAGTTTCAAAAGTTTGTTCCAAAATACCTTTCATAATTGGTTTTGATATGTAGTCATTCATTCCTGCTTCAATGCATTTTTCTTTTTCATCAATCATTGTTCCTGCTGTTAATGCAATAATAGGAACAGTTGAATAGCCGCATATTTTTCTAATTTCTTGTGTTGCGACATAGCCATTCATCGCAGGCATTTGGATATCCATTAAAAGTAAGTCGAATCTCGTTTTTTTACATTCAGCAATTGCATTAAAGCCATTATTGACTTGAATTATTTTACTATTTGGAGCAATCTTTCGTACCAATGTTTTAGCTAATAAAGCATTCACATTGTTGTCTTCGATTATCAAAATGGCAACTTCCGCAGAGGTTGAATAATTGTTTAGCGTTTCAGCTTTTAATTCTCCTCTATCTTCGTCATTTGTAGGTTGTGTCAGAATTAAATCAAAATAGAAAGTACTTCCAAGATTGGGTTCACTTATTAATTCTAGTTTACTATTCATTAATGCCAGAATCGTACTTGAGATACTTAATCCGAGTCCGGTTCCTCCAAATTTTCGGGTAGTTGAAATGTCTTCCTGCGTGAACGCATCAAATATTTTTATTTGGTTTTTTGGTTCGATTCCAATTCCTGTGTCACAAACAGAAAAACGTAAACTTATATTGTTGTTTTTGTTTATTTTTAGTGGCTCTATCATTAAAGTTACAGTCCCTTCTAATGTAAATTTGACAGCATTTGCCAATAAGTTAATTAAAACTTGTTTAAGCCTTAGTGGGTCGATGAATAAATTAACAGGAACAGTGGAATCTATTTCCAGATTTAGATTTAGTCCTTTGTCGATTGCAATGTATTTTACGGTGTCAATAACTTCTTCTGCCAGACTTTTTATAGGGCATATTTCAGGCACTAAGTCTATTGTTCCAGATTCTATTTTTGAAAAATCTAAGATATCATTAATCAATCCCATCAGCGTATTGGCCGATTGATGAATGGTTTTCATGTATAAAGATTGATTTGTATTTAAATCAGTTTGGATAAGTAGGTCTGTAAAACCAATAATTCCATTTAACGGCGTCCGAATTTCGTGGCTCATATTAGCTAGAAATTCTGATTTAGATTTGTTTGCTGCAATGGCAAGTTCCTTCTCTTTTATTGCATTTTCTTTATTTTTGCGTTCAGTTATGTCAATAAAGATTCCTTCTATAAAATCGATTGTATCGCCATCTTTTACGATATCTCCAAATTCTTCTACCCAAACAATGGTGCCGTCTTTTTTAATGATTCGATATTCTTGGTGAATTTTTTCTCCTTTTTGCAGTATGTTTTTTTGTTGTGTAATGATTTGCTCTTTATCTTCCGGATGAATTAAATCAATGTAGGATACTTTTTTCTCCAAGAACTCTTCTTTGGTAAATCCGGTTAAATTTTTTACTTCGTCATTGATGTATATTTTTGTCCATTCATTGTCATTTTTTGAAAGATATACAGTTCCAGGAATATTTTCTGCTAAAAGGCGGAATTGTTCTTTGCTTTTATGTAGTAAGTTTTCATTTAAATTTCGTTCGATAGCGGAGGATATTGTGTTTACTAAAGTTTCTAAAATAGTTACTTCATCATCACCCCAAATTCTTTCTGTGGTACAGTCATCAAAACCAAGACACCCCACTAATTTATTTTTTACAAATACCGGAAAAATTAGCACTGAAAGGATATTTTGTTCTTTCATTAATTCCTTAAATTCACTTTCAAAAATATCTTTCACCAATTTTTTATAAATCTTTTTAGACTTCAGTGGTACTACAATATCAATAAAAAATTCAAAAGGGACTTCTTGTAAATTCGGATTATTTATCTGTGGCTCTATATTTTGATTGGTCCATTCAAATTTTTGAGAAACGAGTCTTTTTTGTTCATCAGCCTCAAAATAGTAAATCCGATCTGCGTTGGTTGCTGCTCCAAGAGTTTTTAGGATGTCATTCAAAATATTGAATACATCTTGATGGGAAAGAATTTTTTCTGAAATTTTGCTTATAACAGTCAAAACTTCACTTTTATATTTTAGGTTTCTTTCAGCTATTTTTCTTTTTTGTGTTTCGATCCCTAGTGATATGATTTCAGATACAGACCGTGTAAAATTCACGTCTTCATTATCCCAATATCTGATTTCTTTTGTTGCCTCAAAACAAATGATTCCATATAGTTTTCCATTGATAAAAACGGGGTAATCTACTAATGAAAAAATGGAGTGCTTTTTAAAATAATTCGTGACAAACTCAGAAATTTCATATTGTTTAGAGACATCTGACGCAATGATGATTTGTTCTTTTTCAATAGCTTCAAAATAAATAGGAAAATCAGATCTCAGCAGTGTGCTTTCTTTGGAGTGTGTGTTGGTGTGCAAATCATATAAATTCTGGCATTCAATTCGGTCTGAATAATATTTCCAAAAACTTATACGTTGGATAGTAGCCGCATTTGAGGCCGTTTCAAAAATTTCTTTTAACAACAGCGAAAGATTGTCATGATTGGTAAAATTCGTGGTAGACAACTTTGTTAGTGCCTTGTGGTATTTTTTAATCTTTTCCTGACGAAGATTGTTTTCTATTTCTAAATTTCTTAATAATGTAATATCTCTTGCTATCCCGGAATAACCTAAAATTTCGCCATACTCATTTCGTTTAGCAGATACTTTTTGAGAAATCCAAATTTCTTCCCCTTTTTTGTTTAAAATAGGAAATTCCAAAATAGTGTTGTTATCTAAATGCTTTAGTTCTTCGGTATAAAAATTAACAATTTTTGACCGGTAGTCTGCTCTAACCAATTCGCCAAAATACTTTTGCATCAGTTCATTTAGTTCATAGCCAAGAATTTTGCATGAAAAAGAATTGATGTAAGTGAATTTTCCGTCGTCATCTGTTTCAAAAATCAAATCGGCGGCACTTTCAACTAAATTTTGGTACTGATTTTCCAGCTTAATTTTATCAGTTATATCGTTTCCGATTCCCACAAAAACATCGTCCCCAAATTGTTTGTCAACCCACTGAATGTATTTATATTGTCCATCTTTGCATTTCAATTTACGTGTATACATACGTTCACTAACATAGGCATTATGGTAGTCTTCACCAATAAATTCGCTATCCTCTGTCAGATGCCAAAATCCCATGCCTAAAACTTCATCTATTGTATAGCCTAAAATTGGAAGAATCGTTTCACTACAATAGGTGAGTTCCCCATTTTTTCTAGTTGCAACAATCAGTGAATTCCCTTTGTTTACAATTTCATTAGCAAAAAGAAACTTATTTTTAGTATTTAAATGGGTAATGTGTCGAATAAAATTTATGATAATAATCAACAGTAAACTTAAAAGTAGTGATAATCCGGTCTCAAATTTTAAATCTTCTGTAATGGTTAATATCAAAACAGCTACGAATGTGCAACCAACAAAAATCCAGTACTCATTGATTTTCTTGAAAATGTCATAGGAAAAGAACAATAAAACTAAAAGTGCAGAATAGCTGATTAATTCGAGTTGTTGAAAGGTGATTAAGGTCTTTAGAATTATAAATAGATAAATTATAAAGATACTTTGAAACCCTCGATGAAGGTATTTTTTAATAATACTCAATTTCGTGCTGAGGTAAAAAATTATAAAAAAAACAAAACCGAAGATGAAGTTGTAAATTTTTGGTTCTTCTCTTATTCTAAAAATATGTAAAAGAATCTCGATAGCAGGAATAACTACCGCAAAGAATAAAAAATACCTTTGATACTCTATGTGAGAATAATTTACCTCTGAAAAATATTTGATGAATTTATTATTGTATTTTTTTTGATTTGCGTAAATCTTTACTGTAAATACAACTAGAAACGCAATAAATAATACAATAAACAACCCTTCTAAAATTGAAACAAAGTTTGCAATTCGCGAAAAGTGTAGCACAAGTTTTTTTAATTCAAGATTTAGTAGGCTACTAATCAAATTGGAGTCAAACCAATTCCGATTAAAGATAAAAAGGGGCATTTGGTTTTATTTTATTTGCAAATAACCTTGCTAAAATAGCAATTAATTTGAATAAATAAAGGTATTAATCATTCTTTTCTAAGCTCTTAACAAAAATGGAAAACTCCAAAATTCAATTTGGAGTTCTATTTTGGGTATTTTTTGAATTATTTAGTCTAAGGTTGTTCCTATATCTTCAATTTCAGAAGTTTCATCCGCAGGGAATACAGTGTTGTAAAGGGTATAAATTATTGAGTTCCAAAAAGGGATTGTAAAAAATATACCAATACATAATCCTATTAAACCTACAAGCACACCAACGATACCGACGACAGCTAAAGCAAAAACAATAAAAGGCTGCTTAACTACTAATTGAATACTTTTTACTAGTGCGTCAATTCCGTTTTGATTGCCAAATACAATTAATGGTAAATATAGTAGCGTAAAAAATGTTATAATATAGGTAAATACTACACCTATAACCTGATATTCAAGAAATTCAAATAAAAATGTAATTCCCAAATTAATTAGTGCCAACAGCGAAGCCGCTATGAAAAGCTCCTTAAAATAGGCCGTTTTGTAGTAGTCAAAGATAGTTCCTATCGAAAATTCTTTATTGTGCTCTGCAAGATGAGCCATTTTAAAGAAACCGGCATTTATTGGACTTGCTAGTCCAGAAATAATTACCATTCCTAAAACATAAATTATTATACCAACTGCGGTAAATTTGGTTGGATCTAAATTGGTTAATATTTCAGTGAAATCATTTATGCCTAACATTGTGACGGCCAGTGCAGAACCGATTCCCACAATCGCTAATACTATGAGGAGATAGGCAAGTCCGCCAAGCAGAGCAATTTTTTTATAATTTTCAAATGCTTTTTCAATTACAGTACCTAAATCTACTGAGTAACCATTTGCAATTGCGTGATCAATTTTTGTAGTGTTTTTGTCCATTTTCTATGATTTAAAGCCAAGATAATATTTTTTTAAGATACTTCAATTTATTTTTATAAGGTGCGAAACGAAGATTATTATCACCCCAATTGGGTTTTTTTACAATTGATTTTTTATGTGAAAATGTATCAAATCCTAGTTTCCCGTGGTAAGCTCCCATTCCGCTATTTCCAACGCCACCAAAAGGCAAACGTTTGTTTGCAAAATGAATCATACAATCATTGACACAACCTCCACCAAAGGAATAATTTGTGAGCATTCTTTCAGCAAAATCTTTGTCGTTGGAATACACATAAAGCGACAATGGTTTTTCGAAAGACAATATGATTTTATCTAAATCTTTTTCATCGTGATAAGAAATGATGGGTAAAATAGGCCCGAAAATTTCATCTTTCATTACTTCGCTCGACAAAGAGGGTTCATCAATTAAAGTCGGACTAAGGTAATTATCTTTTTCATTGATTATTCCACCAAAAAGTACTTTTGAAGGTTCAATCATTTCCGAAAGTCTCTTCCAGTTTTTAGGATTAATAATTCGTGCAAAATCTTTTGATTCTTCCGGATTTTCTCCATAAGCCCTGGTAATTTCCTTTTTTAGCAATTCAACTAAATTATACTTTTCCTTTCCTTGAACCAAAATGTAGTCGGGAGCAATACATGTTTGTCCGGCATTCACAAATTTACTCCAAACAATACGTTTGGCGGCGACTTCTAAATTGGCGTTTTCGTCAATAATACATGGATTTTTGCCTCCCAGTTCTAAAGTGATGGGAGTAAGGTATTTTGCCGCAGCTTGTGCAACAATTTTACCAACGGGTACACTTCCGGTGAAAAAAATGTAATCCCAACGTTTTTCTAATAATGATTGCGTGAATGCTGCACCGCCATTTACTACTACAACTTCCTTTACGTCAAATACTTCTTCTACAATTTTTGTAATAATTTGCGAAGTATGAAAGGTAAGTTCGGAAGGTTTCAATACAACAGTGTTTCCGGCAGCCACAGCAGCAATCATGGGACACATTGCTAGTTGAAACGGATAATTCCATGGTGCAATTAGTAAAACTCTTCCATACGGTTCCGAATAAATAAAATCGGAAGATGGAATATTTAAAAGGGAAGGCCAAATACGTTTGGGTTTGGACCAGCTATTTATATTTGAAATAGTGTGTTTTAAATCAGAAACAACATAACTGGTTTCTGTAATAACCGTTTCAAATGCAGGTTTTTTAAAATCCTTATACAAGGCATCAATTATTTGAGCCTCATTCCTTTGAATTGTTTTTAAAAGCTTTTTTAAGAGGAACTTTCGTTTAGCAATTGAAGTAATCGAAGTCATTTTTCATGGTTTAATGGAATCAAATATACTTAGAAATATTAATTTTTGCCAATTCCAAAACGGAAACCAACATAAATATCGGCTTCTTTACTGTCATTTATCAGGGCAGTAATTACTGAACCTGAACCAATAAAAAATCCACCCGCTCTAAAACCAACTCCTGCATTGAAACCTGAAATTTCATTTTGAGTTAAAGGCGTAAAAACTTCAAAATGTTCCAAACTAAATCGAGGTGTCAGGGTTAAAATATTTTGAGCAGTAATTTGATCGTTAGCTTGATCATCGCCTAGCTTTTGTTGAATAAAAAGTGACGCATAAAACTTAGGTATAATTTTAAGATCTGCGTACGCATTGAAAACTGTTGGTAGTTGCACTGCAAAGTCTTTTTTGCCATTTACAGTTGTTAAATAGCCGCTGTCTAAAAGAATCTGTTCTACCTCCTCAATGCTTTCAATGCCACTAAAAACATCCAAATCAAGTCCTGGATTTTGTACAGTTGCTTCAGGAATTGTTAAAGTGTAATTTATTGACGAATTATTAGCATCTTTAAAGGTCATTTCACCGATATTCCTTATAGAAATTCCTGAGTTCAAACGATAACCTTTGTCAGCATCTTTAATCATGAAATTTACTCCCAAGTCAACACCATAGCCATTTAAACTGCCAAAAACTGATTGATAATAATTCTCCACATTAGTAAAATCATTCGCTAAATTTCCTG
>NZ_JBILTE010000170.1:0-5443 GCF_044371705.1 Flavobacterium sp.
TCGATAATGACTCACATCGGGATTATCTATCAAACCGCTTTTTACCATAAACCATCCCAAAAAACCTTGAAATCCGCCCATGAAAAGCAAAATGATGCATTTTTTAATGGTTTCAGAATCAAGTTTCTTTTTGATTAAAAAATAAACAAAAGGAACGATAAAAACAATGCCAATGATTCTTCCGATGAAACGATGAAACCATTCCCAGAAATAAATAAATTTATAATCTTCTAAAGTGAAATTATTGTGAATATTGATTTTTTGATATTCAGGAAATTTCTTGTATTCTTCAAAAGCATCATTCCAAGCGGCACCGGTGGTAGGTGGGAATGTATCAGTTACCAAGTGCCAATCGGTCATAGATAACCCCGAATTGGTTAATCGAGTAATTCCGCCTACTATCACCATAATGAATAATAAAACGCATCCGGAAAGCAACCAAATAATAACGGGTTTGTTAGTTTTCATTTTTTGTATACTTATTGCAAAAATACATCGCTTTTAAAAATTCTTACCAATAAACAAAAGTTAATCTTATGCTTATTTTTCAATGGGTTGTAAGCCTAATTTTAAAGCTCTTTCCATCATAAAATGATAAGCCGCATGATATTCATTAGCGATTTCTCCTTCCAAAATAGCTTCTTTAATCGCTTCTTTTAAAACACCTATTTCACGAGAGGGTTTTAAATTGAAAATTTCCATAATTTCTTCGCCCGAAATAGGTGGTTGAAAATTTCGTACATGATCACGCTCTTCTACTTCCACAATTTTCTGACGTACAATCTTGAAATTATTATGGTATTTTTTGAATTTATTTGGATTCTTTGTAGTGATATCTGCTTCGCACAAAATCATTAAATCTTCAATGTCTTCACCGGCATCAAATAGCAATCGTCGAACGGCAGAATCGGTCACAATTTCTTGCGAAAGTACAATGGGTCGCGAACTCATCATGACTAGCTTTGAAACATATTTCAATTTGTGATTCAGAGGCATGTGTAAACGTTCAAATATTTTTTTAACCATTTTACCTCCTAAAAATTCGTGTCCGTGAAACGTCCAACCTTGTTTTTTATTGAATTTTTTAGTGGGAGCTTTGCCTATGTCATGGAGTAAAGCAGCCCATCGAAGCCAAACATCATCGGTATTCGGGCAAATATTATCGACTACTTCTAAGGTGTGATAAAAATTATTTTTGTGTGTATGACCTTCAATTTCCTCTACTTGATTTAAAGCAGTTAATTCGGGTAAAAGCAAATCGAGCAAGCCGGTTTGATACAATAAGATATAACCAATGGATGGTATTTTTGCGGATAAAATTTTGTTTAATTCATCCACAATTCGCTCACCGGAAATAATGGAAATTCGCTCCTTGTTTCTGGAAATTGCCTCTAAAGACTTTTCTTCTATGGTAAAGTTCAGTTGCGTGGCAAATCGAATAGCTCGCATCATTCGCAGAGGATCATCCGAATATGTAATGTCAGAATCCAAAGGAGTACGAATGATTTTATTCGCTAAATCGGTCATTCCATCAAAAGGGTCAATCAATGCTCCATAATTCGATTCATTCAATGAAAAAGCCAACGCATTGATGGTAAAATCTCGTCGCTCTTGATCGTCTTTCAATGTACCGTTTTCTACCACCGGATTTCTGCTTTCCGTTTGATAGCTCTCCTTTCGAGCACCTACAAATTCAATGTCAATCTCTTGAAATCGAAGCATTGCTGTACCATAGTTTTTAAAAACCTGTACTTTCGGATTGTTCGGTAGCAACTCAGAGACTTTCAGAGCCAAATCAATGCCGCTTCCCACGGCAACTATATCAATATCTTTTTTAAAATCTCGTTCTAATAGAGAATCACGAACAAATCCACCAATAACATAGCTTTCTACGCCAAGTTCTTGTGCTGCTTGCGAGATGATCTTGAAGATGGGGTTATTTAGAGCTTTTTTGTAATTCATTTTTGTTTAATGTGTCAATTCGTCAATTTGACAATGTGAAAATGCTATGATAACATAAAAAAATGGAGCAAGTGACATTTCTTCAATTGACTAATTGACACATTATCAAATTGACACATTAATTTATTTCCGAATAATCTGCACCTTACTATCCAACGTCAATTTGATAATCGTGGATGGCTTGTCGCAAATTTTTTCGCGGTGCAAATTTACAACATAGTCTACACCTTTAATAATTTCCGGACTGATTTCTTTAAATGACTTTGGAGTGGGTTGTCCCGTTATATTTGCGGAAGTGGAAACCAACGGTCTTTTCATCCGTTCCATTAGTTTGTAACAAAAGGGCTCTTTTACAATTCGAACCGCAAGTGATTGATTGTCGGCAATAATATTTGGAGCCACATTTCTAGGTTTATCTAAAATTAAAGTTGTAGGTTTCTCCGATAAATCTAAAATCTGCCAAGCCACTTCAGGAATGTCCTTAAAAACATTGTAAATCATTTTTTCACCATTCATCAACACAATCATGCTTTTGGATTCTTGACGCATTTTTAAATCATAAATTTTTTGCACTGCTTCAGCATTGGCAGCATCGCAACCTATACCCCAAACCGTGTCGGTCGGATAGAGGATGATACCGCCTTGCTGGATGACTTCGAAGGCTTTTTGGATTTCCGTATTGATATCGGTCATAATTATTTTTGTTTGTATTGAAGAGATTCACTCATTGGAGCTCCTCTCCAAATTAATGAAAACAAAGGTCTGTTTTTTGCTTTGAATAAACTACTTAAGCCATATTTAAGAAGCAAAAACCATCGTACGGTTTGATAGCCGAAGTTTCCGTAATGCTTTTTCATTATATATAATAAGGAAATTTTAAGTTCTTTTTTTATTGCCAAAGATTTTTCGGTACTTGCTCCATGAAAATGAATAAACTCAGCTGCAGGAATAAGGTAAGCAAACTTCTTTATTTTTGCGAGCCGTAAACAAAGATCGGTTTCCTCGTAATACAAGAAAATTCGTTCATCAAAACCGCCCGCTTTCACAAAATCATCAGATCTTACGAACATAAAACTGCCGGGAACAAAATTTACTTTTACAGGAGAGTTATATTTTTTTTTTCGTTTTGGGTATTTTTTAGGATTAATTAGCTCTAAGAAACTTCTTCCAAAAATTTCTCGGGTTGGCGAAGCAAAATGGTCTAATGAAATTAGAAATTCATGGTCTTCTTTAAACGCTTGTGCTCCTGCAATTCCTATGGATTGATTTGAGTCAAGTTCGTTTTTTAATAGGGCTAAACAATCATTTAGAAAGAGCGTGTCATTATTTACAAACGCTAGATATTTTGCGTTTGAATGTTTAAAACCGTACATGTTTCCGCAACCAAAGCCAGCATTCACACTATTTTTTAGGAGTTTTAAATTGGGTAAATTTGAATTGTCGCAAAAGCTTTTTATGTTTTCATAATCATCTTTTTCGGAACAATTGTCGGTTATAATTACCTGGAAATTGATTTTGCTGGATGTTTTTTCATAAATGGACTTAATACAGTCAATACTTAACTCACTTGAATTGTAATTGATTAAAATTATTGCGATATCAAACATATTATAAAAATTGATCTACACCTTTTTCGATGTAAGTGATTTTATTTTGAGTTGTTTGTCTTTCAATTTCATTGTTAATTTCAATATGCGATTTAGATTGTTCCGGATGATAAATATGGAAAGCTATTCCGGCAAACTTTAATCTTTTTCCTTGAATTCCGATATTATGAAGACGCTGAATCATCTCCGAATCATCAATTCCCCAACCTACTAAACTTTCATTAAAACCATTTATTTTTATAAAATCTTCTCGCCAAAATGACATATTGCACCCTCTTAATTTTTTAGATCGAGTTGCATGGGGTTTAGCAAAATTCATCAAAAAAGGAAGGCGTATCGTTCGCAATCTTTTCTTTATTCCTTTGGAAAATAGAGTAAAGGCAATTGTTTTCGATTTGAAAATAGTTTCTAAGATTTTTTGTTCTATGTTAACTCTTGAACCAAATAAATAAAACCCTTTTTCCGCATTTTTAAGATGATCTTCTATAAAATACTTGTCCATAATAATGTCGCCATCAATTTCAATAATATATTCATATTTAGCTATTGCAATGGCTTTGTTCATGATTCTCGGCTTTCTATTTTTGATGTCTTCATGCCAAATATGTACAAGTGGTATAGGAAAATTCTCTTGAAATTTTTCAATTAATTTTTTTGTATCTTCTTTTGACCCGTCATCTGCAATCATCACTTCATTAGGAAGAATAGTTTGGTTAAGCACACTTAAAAGAAGCAATTCTAGGGCATCTGGCCAATTATAAGTTGGTGTGACCAACGTACAGGAGGGTAGTTTTTTCATCTTTTTAAATTCTAAAGCAATTTAGGATAATTTATCTATATTTGTTTAGGACAAACACCAATAAAACACAAAGATATTAAATCATTTACAATGAAGAATTACGAAAATAAACCCGAGGGCTATTACAACAATTTCCGAAAAGAAATGCTTAGATATCTTCCCAAAGATGCAAAAAAAGTACTCGATGTTGGATGTGGGAATGGTTGTTTTGCCGAAGTAATTAAAAATCAAAATTCCGCAGAAGTATGGGGAATTGAGCTCATGGAACAAGAAGCCAATTTGGCAAAACAAGTTTTAGATAAGGTATTTATAGGCCCATGCGAAAATTTCATTGACAGTTTGCCCGATAATTATTTTGATGTGATATACTTTAATGATGTTTTAGAGCATTTGGTTGATCCTTACACCGTTTTAAAAAAGATGAAGAGCAAGTTAGCTGCAGATGGCGTGGTTATAAGTTCTATTCCCAACGTGAGGTATCACAATTCCTTTATAAAGGTATTAGTCAATAAGGACTGGAAATACGAGCCATTTGGGGTGATGGATTTTACGCATATGCGTTTTTTTACCGAAAAAAGTATTAACAGAATGTATGAAGAAGCCGGCTATACAGTAAAAGTAAGCGAGGGTATTAATAAGAGCAAGTCTCTAAAACCTTATTTATACAACATCCCTTTTTTATTTACACAGCTTGATATTCGCTATCCACAATTTGCAACTGTTGCATCAAAATAAACTAAATTTGAATTTTTAAAGAATAGTAATTTATTGCTGAATTTACATGAATTTCAAATTTAATTCGAAACAATACATTTCTGAAAGTACCTTGAAGGATATTATTCAGAACTTCAATACCGAAGGCACCCTTTTTGGCGATGGCAAACGCAATACAATCAAACTTTTTGATTGTGAAGGAAAGACCATTAATATCAAATCGTTCAAAATTCCGAATCTGTTAAACGCATTTATTTATCAGTATTTCAGAAAATCAAAAGCCAAGCGTTCATTTGAATTTGCAACGTTTTTAATTCAAAAAGGAATCGCAACGCCTGAGCCAATTGCCTATTTTGAAAAT
>NZ_JBILTE010000035.1:0-18395 GCF_044371705.1 Flavobacterium sp.
GAACGTCGCCTATTGGGGCGATGTATTGAAAAATTCGACCAATGGTTTGGTTATTTGCCAAAATGTAATTTCCTTGATTAGTGCCTACTAATGTAAAACGTACGTTGTAAAGCACTTCCGCCGGATTGTTTGAAAATTCAAAAACCTCAATTCCACCCACAAGAACTTTTCTGTACAAAACCTTATTTTCAGAAAAGGTGTCTACATAAGCCGATGGAGCGTTCATTTGGTTCGGATCATCTCCTGCTGCTTGCAAAATTGCTACCTGATTGGTTGTCAAATTTTGTTGGAGTGGTTGATTTTTAATATCATTTTCAGAATATACATGTCCGCCCACACTCCATTTTTCTTGCTCATGTGTGACGCTGCCATACGTAATCAAACGGGCATAGTTTTGTTGCGAATATTGGTATTCCACTACTATCCGCATTTCTGAGGTAATGGGATACAAAGAAGTAAACGTAATCTCACCCGCATTATAATCAATTACATACTGATTGTTTTCGCCTCGTTCCAATAAAATTCCATTGACAAAAACGCGTTCCGAACCGGATATAATTAAAACGTAAAGTTCGCCATTTGCTCCTATTAATTTATAAGGTCCTTGGTTTCCTTCAAGTCCCGTGAACGAACTTTTGGAGTACTGACCGCGAACCAATGCTGCCGATGCATCAATTGTTGTCTTTTTTTCAGGGGTGCCAAGCACAAAATGGGTGGAGATTCCTTGTACTTTTTTATTGAAATTTAAAAACCGTGATTGTCGGTTTTCCAAGAATAAATCGCCGGCACGAATACTCCAATTATCGGAAAACAATTCGATAAAAATCTGATCGAATTCATCCAATTTTTGCGAATAACCGCCTTCTTGTAATGGGATGTTACTGTCCTGAATGGAGGCTCGCAAGCTAATTTTATCGGATATTTTACCACTAATTTGCAAGTCTAAATTTGAATTAACCACCGAATTTTGATTGTTACCCACAGTAATTCCTCGGGTAATACTTCCCGAAGTATTTAGACCGTCAAACGGTTTATAGGTGCTGATTGGGTTTCGGCTAATGGCATATAATTTGTTCAAACCTGCATTATTGCTCACAATTTGACTGTCATTGTAAATGCTGTATTCACGGGTTAAAAACTCAGGAAACTTTAAATAACGGACGGTCAAACTATCTGTTGTTGAAAATTTATCGGAGAACAGGAGTGTCCCTTTTTCAAAATTAACAGAATATAATGAGGGGTCAATTTCGTTTCCCGCAGGGTCGAGAATCTTGAAGAATGATTTATTAATGCTTACACTATCAATTACGATTGTATCTTTTGAAACACTGATTTTTTTGGATTGGTACGGCGTTTTGATTTCTTGAGCCGTTACGCCCGAAACCAACAAAAAAAAGAACCCAAATAATCCATTTTTCAACATAGCTATACTAACTCAAAAACCTCAAAAGTAGTATTAATAGTTGATTTTTTCTTTGAATCTAAATAGAAACAAGTGGCCACTAAAAGGTAGTATTTAATTTATCGGAACGGATGCTGTGGCAAAATACGGGTTGCAGAATTTGTTGTTACGCTGTAAAGAAGACGCACTTCAAATTTAAGAAGCGTTCTTTTTAATATTCTATTTTGCCAATATACCGCATCTGCCGTTCAATCGCATTCTTTCTTCGATTGATATATGATGAAGAATTAGTCGCTTTGAATTTCCTCGGATTCGGTAAAATCGCTGCAATTCCTGCCGCTTCTCTTCGATTCAAATTTGCAGCATCTTTGCGGTACCAAACGCGTGACGCCTCTTGTGCTCCATAAACGCCGTCACCCATTTCAATACTGTTCAAATAGACTTCCATAATGCGTTCTTTTCCCCAGATCAATTCAATCAGTACGGTGAAATACGCTTCAAAGGCTTTTCGAATGTAACTTCTGCCCGGCCATAAAAAAACATTTTTAGCCGTTTGTTGCGAGATGGTACTGCCGCCTTTTATTTTCTTCCCTTTCTGATTGTTTTCATAAGCTTTTTCCAAGGCATTGAAATCAAATCCGTGGTGCGACAAAAAGTGTTGATCTTCGCTCGCAATCACCGCTTTTTGAAGGTTGGGTGAAATATCTTCCAACGGAACCCAATCATGGCTCAAAATCATGGGTTTGCCATCCATTTTTTGCTCAATGCTGCGAATGACCATTAACGGGGTGAAAGGCACCGGTACGAATTTAAAGAGAACGACCAAAAACAAAGAAATAGCAAAAAACCAAAGCATTGCTTTCCAAATAAAACGAAGTATTTTTTTAAACATATAATTAAGTGATTAAATCTGCTGTTTCTTTGCCAATAAGGCTGCCAATCGCCACACCCATACCGCCCATTCGAACGCCGCAATACACGTGTTGTGACAATTGTTCTACGATTGGCTTTTTGTGGGAACCTATACCCATAATGCCACTCCACCGTTGATCAATTTCAAAATTTTGATTGGGAAGAATAACGTCTCGAAGTAATTGTTCCAATCGGTTTTGAATGAGCTCGGTTTGTGATAATTCAGTCGTGGTTTCGCCTTCAAAATCTAAATTTCTCCCGCCACCCAATAAAATACGATCTTCAAAATTTCGAAAATAATAATACCCTCTATCCAAATGAAAAGTGCCTTTGATGTCTAAATTCGGAATTGGCTTGGTTATCAAAACCTGTGCACGTGCGGGTTGAACTGCCACGGGTAGCAGCTCTTTCGCAAATCCATTTGTTGTGAATAGCAATTTCTGAGTGGTAAATTCAAAATCAGCCAGTTGAACAGTAACGTAGGAAGAGTGCTCAATATATCCTAACACCGTTTGGTGGCTCAACAAAAGAATATCGTTTATTGCCGCTGCTTTTAACAAGGCTTGCATCATTGCTCCGGTGTCAATTTGTCCTTCAAACGGATTGAAAATCAAATACTCATGTATACCTTTAAAAGCAAACCGATCGATTTGTTTGGCAAACACTTCTGCTTTGAATAAGGGTTGCAATAGTTCGTTGACAAAAGGAATCTTCTTCAAACATTGTTCGTAAAACGATGCATCGTCTTTTAAAAACAATTCATAACCGCCATACATTTTAAAATCCAAAACGGAATCACCCAATTGTTTTCGCAATAGCTGCAAGCCCTCCCAACGTTTTTGAACGAGTTGAATCACTTCTTCTTCGGTATGCGAATTCAAGTCATCTAAAATCTCAGAAATACTGCCAAAACAAGCAAAACCCGCATTTTTGGTGCTGGCTCCTTGGGGCAAAACGCCTTTTTCAAGTAACATTATTTTAGCAGAGGGAAATCGTTCTCGCAATCGCAACGCACATTGCAAACCCACAATTCCACTGCCTACTACTGTGTAATCGACGGATTGAAACCAATTTTTTTGCTCCCAAAAACTTAAATGCATGCCGAAAGAATTTGGTTAAAATTAATGATTTTTTAGTTTGAAAAAATAGTGATTAATTATCCGAAGCAAACCATTCTGCAAAGGATGTCTCCGTTTCCTGAAGTTTCAACGAAAAAAGTTGGATATTTTGTGGCAAACGGGAAGTAATTCGCTCTGCAAAATCAACCACCATATTTTCACTCGTGGGTTGATAATCCACTAAAATAACGTGATGGTCTCGGCTTTTTAGTTCATTAGCCAATTCGATATGCGGCGTGTTTTGATTAAAAACAGTGGCATGGTCAAATTGATCCACGATTTCTTCTTTGACAATTTTTTTTAAATCACCAAAATCAATGACCATTCCATATTTCACGTTTGTGGAGTCGTCAATGGGCGTTCCTATTACGGTAACCGATAGTTTATAGCTGTGACCGTGCACGTTTTTGCACTTGCCGTCATAGCCATATAGAGCATGACCGGTTTCAAAGCTAAACTGTTTGGTAATTCGTATCGTTGCCATTGGAAATTAATTTAGGTGCAAAGGTATGAATTGCTACTGATTTTTACCTCTTTTTTTGGCAGCGTAATACATCCAGTAAGCAATACCAATCAAAAGCACAAAAGGAATAAAGGAACCAATAACTACACCAATCTGGTAGCCTTCATCGGGAGCGTTTTTGAGCTTTTCTTCAATGGACAGTTGAAGCAATAAGAAGAATAATTTCATAAAACAGTTTATTTACATTGTGTTGTTTTAAAGTTAAAACAGAAGGGGTTTCCGTTAACAAATACTTAACTTTTGCAAGTATAAAAGTAGAAAATTAAAGCAAAATCCAACACATAAATTTACAATTTATTCAACAAATTAGAAGTAATTTAATGTAGAGATTGGAGATGTTAATTGTAGATTAACGTTCGTTTTTCTGTTTCACAATAGTTTTGCAAGAACTAATATTAACAGAAAATTAACGATGAAAAAATTACTATTAATTGCTTTTATTACCTTGTGTACCGCTGTAACTTCAGCTCAAGGAACAGGAGTTATTTCAGGAAAAGTAACCGAAAGTGAGCAAGGTTTTTCACTTCCGGGAGCAACCGTAAAATTGAATGCGGGTAATAGGTATGCAATATCTAATCAAAACGGTGTGTTTGAATTTTTAGATGTTCCGATGGGTACATTTGAAATTGAAATTACTTACATAGGTTATCAACCTCAAAAACAAACGGTGACTGTTGACTCGTCAAAAAATGTACTAGTTAATTTTGTTTTGGTTCCCGGAAACGACGAGTTGACGGAAGTTGTGATTATTGGTGACCGTTTAAGAGGGCAGGCTAAAGCAATCAATCAACAAAAAACTAACAAAAACATAACCAATGTTATTTCTTCTGACCAAGTGGGTCGTTTTCCGGATGCAAATATTGGAGACGCTCTGAAACGAGTTCCCGGTATTACCATGCAAAATGACCAAGGAGAAGCCCGGAATATCATTATTAGAGGTATTGCACCGGCTTTAAACTCGGTTACCTTAAACGGGGATCGTATCCCTTCGGCTGAGGGAGATAACAGAAACGTACAAATGGACTTGATTCCTGCGGATATGATTTCAACAATTGAAGTAAACAAAACACTTACTTCTGATATGGATGCAGATGCAATTGGGGGCTCAGTTAATTTAATTACCCGGGCCACACCAAACGGGCAGCGAATTTCTGCTACACTTGCCGGCGGTTATAGTCCAATAAGAGACAAAGGAAATTATACAGCAGGGTTTGTATATGGAGATAGATTTTTGGATAAGAAATTAGGTGTAGTTTTTAGTGCTTCGTACAATAACAATAATTTTGGATCTGATAATGTGGAAGGCGTTTGGGTTGAGGGAGAGAAAAATCAGGTATACATGGAAGAATATGACGTGCGAAAATACGATGTACAACGGGTTCGTAACTCATTTGCACTTGCAACAGATTACAAGTTCAATGAAAACAACTCCATTTATGTAAATGCAATGTATAATTTTAGAGATGATTATGAAAATCGTTACCGAACGAGATTCCGCGGTATTGACCCCGTTTATGATGCAAACGACGACATCATTGGTTTTGAAGGCGATGTAAGAAGACAAACTAAAGGGGGAATTGCAGATAATAAAAACACTCGTTTAGAACGTCAAGTAGTACAAAATTATGCGATGGGTGGTGAACACCTATTGAGTTCAAAACTTGATATGGATTGGGCAGTAAATTATGCACAAGCAAGTGAGGACAGACCCGGTGAAAGATATATTGAATACCAAAATAGAGGATTAGACATTAACCAAGATTTATCAGATACCAGATTTCCGCTACTTACTTCGCCTGACGCTGACGTAGCAGAAGATTTTGAGTTTAGAACGTTATCTGAAAATGATAACTATACAGAAGAATCTGAACTAGGATTAAAATTAAATTTTAGATTGCCTTTTTCTGTTATCGCTGACCAAAAAGGGCGTATACGTTTTGGAGGACGTGCCAGAATTAAAGACAAAAGTAGAGACAATACCTTTTTTGAATATGAACCAATTACTGAGTTCGGAAATTTAAATGCAATTCCAACAAGCTTCTATGGCGGTGAAGACTGGCAAGCAGGATCACAGTATGTGCCTGGAACATTCGCAAGCAATTCATTTTTAGGGGGTTTAGATTTGAATAATGCAACACTATTTGATAAAGAGGATATTCCGAGTGAATATTTAGCACTAAATTATAAGGCCAAAGAAGATATTTACGCGACATATGTTCGTTGGGATCAGGATTTTAATTCTAATTTATCGATGATTGTTGGTTTACGTGTTGAAAATACAAATATTGACTATACCGCAAATTACGTAGAAGATGAAGAAGATTTGGTTGGTGAAGTAAACAATACAAATTCCTATACAAATGTGTTGCCAAGTTTGGCATTCAAATACAATGGAAAAAATAATTGGGTGTACAGAGCAGCATTTACTACTTCTTTGGCAAGACCTAATTATTATGACTTAGCTCCATTTATTAGTGTAATTCCAGACGATGATTCTGAAATCGTAGCCGGCAACCCAAATTTAAAAGCTACGTATGCCTATAACTTTGACTTAATGGTTGAAAAATATTATAAATCAGTGGGTCTTTTGTCGGGTGGCGTTTTTTATAAAAACTTAAACGATTTTATTTATACCTACCGTGATAATCAATACACCAATGCTGAATTTGCTACTGATTTTCCGGGTCAACCGAATCCAATACCTGAAACAAACCCTGGTAATTGGGGATTAACACAACAAAGAAATGGCGAAAGTGTTGACGTATATGGATTTGAAGTTTCCCTTCAAAGACAATTAGATTTTATTCCCGGTACATTCTTTAAAGGATTAGGGGTTTATTTAAATTATACATTTACCGAGTCAGACGCTAAAGGAATTACAAATTCTGATGGTGAAGAAAGAACAGATGTAACGCTTCCGGGTACTGCTCCACACATGTTTAACGGGTCGTTATCTTGGGAAAATAAAAGATTCTCCGCTCGAATCTCCTTAAATTATGCCGCTGATTATTTAGATGAATTGGGTGGTGATGCGTTTGATGATCGATACTATGACGAACAGTTGTTCTTAGATGCCAATGCATCCTATAAAATTACTGACAAAATACGTATTTTTGCTGAAGCAAATAACTTGACCAACCAACCGTTGCGTTATTATCAAGGAACTGCCTCAAGAACAATGCAAATGGAATATTACCAAGCACGTTACAATTTTGGTTTAAAATTCGATTTGTAAAATTAATTTTGCAATTTAAAATGTTTGATGGGGTCGGTAAAACCCTGTCAAACATTTTTTAATTTTAACACCTATGAAAAAAATTCTAACCTATTTATTATTCTTCCTATCTTGTTCAATTGTATTGGCTCAAGACTATTTAAAAGAAGAAAAATCCGGTTACAAAGGCGGCTTTATCCCTGAATTAAAGCTAGTAGAGGAAAGTCTGAACTTTTTGGTTTTGGGTGATTTCGGCAGAAATGGCGAGTACCACCAAAAAGACGTAGCCGTCCAAATGTCGAAAGCGGCCGCCACTATCGATTCTGAATTTGTCATTTCTGTGGGAGATAATTTCTATCCCAACGGGGTTCAAAGCACGCAGGACCCGCAATGGAAAGCTTCCTTTGAAGATATTTATTTCAACTACAACCTGCAAACCGATTGGTATGTAGCTTTGGGCAATCACGATTACAACGGCAATATTCAAGCCCAAATTGATTATTCAAAAATCAGCAGACGTTGGAACATGCCCGCTACTTATTTCAAAGAAACAGTTGAATTGGAGGATGGAAGCAAAGCATTGCTGGTGTTTATCGACACTAATCCGTTTATAAAAAGCTACCACTCCAAAGGCGATGAAATGGAAGAAAATGTGAAAGCACAAGATACCCTAGCTCAAAAAAAATGGCTGATAGAAACCTTGCAAACAACCGATGCCTCCATCAAATGGAAAATAGTAGTAGGTCATCATCCGATGTATTCCGGAGGTAAACGAAAAACGAGTCTGGATACCAAAGATATTGAAACGGTTTTCGCACCTATTTTCGACCAATACAAAGTCGATGCCTATTTGTGCGGACACGAACATGATTTGCAAGTAATCAAACCCAAAGGACGTTATACCATGCAATTTTTATCAGGTGCAGGTTGCGAAGTGCGTCCCACAGGAACCAGAGAAGGAACGCTTTTTGCCTTGTCGGAACCGGGTTTTATGACCTTTAGTTTGACACCAAAGTTGATGTTGGTGCAACTGGTCAATGCCCAAGGAAAAATTGTTTACACCCAAGAATTAAAAAAATAACGATGAAAAAAGTATACCTACTTGCTCTAACTTCAGGATTACTAACACTTTCTTGCAGCGATAAATTAGCTCCGCTAAAAAAAGATGCCATCGCTCCAACAGTGGTTACGCAGCCACTACCGCATGATACCGATGATCCCGCTATTTGGATTCATCCCACCGATGCAACTAAGAGTTTGATTATTGGAACAGATAAAGACACTGATGGCGGACTCTATATGTATGATTTAAAAGGAACTATTTTAAAGAAATCCATCGCTTTAAAAAGACCTAATAACGTAGATATTGCTTATGGTTTAAAAGTAGGAGCGTCAACGATCGATATCGCAGTAACCACCGAACGCGAAACCAATAAAATTAGGATTTTTTCTCTGCCCAATTTAGAACCGATTGATAGCGGCGGAATCGATGTTTTTGCAGGCGAAACCGAACGAGACCCGATGGGAATTGCTTTGTATACGCGACCTTCCGACGGAGCTGTTTTTGCAATAGTTGGACGAAAGTTCGGGCCATCGGGAACGTACTTATGGCAATACGAATTAAAAGCCGGCGTAAATGGAACGGTCTCTGCTACTTTGGTTCGCAAATTCGGAAACTTTAGCGGTAAAAAAGAAATCGAAGCGATTGCGGTGGACAATGAATTGGGTTTTGTTTATTGTTCAGACGAACAAGTTGGAATACGTAAATATTACGCCGATCCGGCTAAAAATGACAATACCGAGTTAGTAATTTTTGGTCAAAAAGACTTCAAATCCGACCATGAAGGAATTGCCATTTATAAAAGTTCGGCAACCACCGGCTATATTTTGGTCTCCAACCAACAAGCCAATACTTTTGTTGTTTTTGCCAGAGAAGGAACCAACGGCAATCCAAACCAACACCTAAAATTGGCCGAAGTATCAACTTCCACCATTGAATGCGATGGTGCCGATGCGACTTCCGTCAATCTCGGACCGCAATTCCCCAAAGGAATGCTTGTAGCCATGAGCAACGGAATGACATTTCATTACTATAATTGGGAAGTGATTCAAAAAATTATAGATGACAAACAATAAGAGATAAAAGGATCCAATTGTAACCAGTACTCCACTACTTGCAGTTTGACTTTTGGAATTTGGATTTTAGAATTTGGATTTTCTACTTTATTTCCCTTATATTTGCCACCGCTTGGGGATGTAGCTCAGTTGGCTAGAGCGTTTGGCTGGCAGCCAAAAGGTCGTGGGTTCGAGCCCCATCTTCTCCACTTTTTAAAACCGTAAATATCAGTATAATTGATAGTTACGGTTTTTTTGTTTTGTAGTTTGTACTTTAGCTTTCGGATGATTGAGATTCATAAAATAGCATGATTATGGATTCTAATGAATTATAATTGGCTACTAAAAAAGCACACCTTACAAACTAACTACTCATCTATCTGATGATTTGTGAGAATTTTTCATAAATTAGCTAAAGCTAAAAAGGATGACGTTTGTCAGACCTATCCAACCATATTTGGGGTGATAAGTCTGATTTTGTTAGACCTATAAACAAGTTACAAGCAAGCCTAACAGACGACACAACAACGACCAAACAGACGACTATAAACATAAAATGAAACGCTAATTTTGACAGGTGACCAACCCAGCTCCCCGCAGTCTTCCTTTTAGCACTGTGCTCTGCGATGGTCTCCCGACCTCGCAGCCTCATACTTCCAATTAAAGACTAATACAAATCATACCTTTGCAAATTATTCAAATTCATTACATCCACAATTGGATTATCTGCTTTTTCAATTATTATCAATCCACTATCATTTACATAATTGGAAGCACTAGAATAAATATAATGCGATGCTTTTTCAACTAAGCCGCTACGAACAGGGTTTAAGTGGATATAATCCAATTTTGACCACATGAATTTATTTGTATAAATTTCTTCCGGATGATTACCATATCGCCAGAATTGATAGTTTTTGTTTCTGCTATGACTTTGGGTTGCCAACTTAAATCGTTCCAACATCCATTCTCTTCTGCTTTCAGGTTCGGTTTGAATTTTATTCAAAATTGCAGTGGCGGTAAACTTTTTAAAATCACGCAATAAATCTGATAATTTTCCATCTTTTGATTGAACAACCATGTGAATATGGTTACTCATAATTACATAACCATAGATAATCATTCCTTTGTTTTTGATACAATAGTCAAAGCATTTAATTACTTCGTCACGATATACTTTTCTTGTAAACACATCAATCCAATCTACTACTGTGGCTGTAATAAAATGTGGTAGTGTTTGATCTCTTATGGTGTATCCTTCTTCCAAAATCTATTTTTATCAAATATAATAAAAATTGGAATAGTTTTATTGCTGCGAGGTCGGGAGACCATCGCAGAGCTAAGTGCTAATTTTCAGATTATGACTTCGGGGAGCAGTTTGTTTGTAACCAACAAACTACTTATTCATATGCTGCATTTCATAAACAAACGTCTCCATATCCACATTCAAAAACAATAGCGAAAGTGCTTTGTCAACAATAAAAGGAATATTTTTAGGAGTAAAACCTAGATAAACGGCATAACGAGTAAGGATTTCCTTTTGTCGTGGACCCAAGACATGATCGGCATACACCATTTTGCCTAAATCGTACAAGCGTTCCAAACGATGACTGTGTAAATAAGGCGGATCAACAGGATATTTATCCGGGTTTTCAACAATTTCTTGGTATTCATTGGCCGAGATGTCCAATTTTATTGCAATTCGATCCAAGAATTTTTTCTCATCGTCACTCAGCACATTGTCGGCATAAGCAATTTTCACAAAGGACGCAAAATAGCCTTTATTTCTGCTTTTAGAGCCACTATCAAATAAATCAGAGAAGGACATGACATTTACTTTTAAGGGTTTCTCAAAGTTACGAAATTTCCGGATTTAAAGAAAGAAATTCAGTGAATATATCAGACATAAACAACGGGTAAACATCGTTTATAAATACAAAAAAGCCATTAAGAATCGCAATGATTTTTAATGGCTTTTTGCAAGTAGAAGTACGACTTATTTGTTCATGTGTTGCATCTCAAATAAAAACGTATCCAAATCTACATGTAAAATCAAAAGCGAAAGTGCTTTGTCAACAATATAATTGACATTACCCGGTGTAAAACCAAGTGCCAACGCAAACTTGATTAGTATTTCTTTTTGTTTAGGTCCTAGTACGTGATCGGTATACACCATGCGAGCCAAATCATATAAACGCTCCAAACGGTGAATATATAGATAGGGAGGATTAATTGGATATTTCAAAGGGTTTTCCATGATTTCCTCATATTCCTCTTTTGATATTTCCAAATTTTTGGCCAATCGGTCAATAAATAATCGCTCTTCATCACTCAAACTACCATCAGAAATAGCTACACGCACAATTGCCGAAAAGTGTCCCTTATTTCTATTCTTAAATCCGCTATCAAATAAATCTGAAAATGACATAATTGTTGTTTTTAGGATGCAAATATAAATTTATTTCAAATTTTCTTCGTTATAGTTTGTAAAGTTTTTCAAATATGCAATGATTTATTGTTTTTTAAAAATTTGCCACTGATTCGCAGATTCTAGATTTAACGCTATTAAATCAGCGACCCGAAACCGAAGGTTGAACAGATGAAGTAATCATCGGCTATCATATCCATCGTTTAACAACAATTTAAACCCACCAATTCCCAGTTTTTCAAAATAAATCGTAAGTTTGAAATCCCAAAATCAAATACCTATGTCAGAATTCATGCTCTATTTTAAAATCGGACTCAACCATGTCCTCGATATTAACGGCTATGACCATGTGTTGTTCCTCATTGCTTTAACCGTTCCCTACGCGTTTAAAGATTGGAAAAGAGTGTTGCTTTTAGTGACTCTTTTTACGGTGGGACATACATTGGCTCTCATTTTATCCGTTTACGAAATAGTTATCATTAAAGCGTATTTAGTTGAATTTCTAATTCCCATAACCATTTTAGTTGCAGCTGCATTTCATCTGTTTACAGCGGGGAAATCAGGTAAAAATGAAAGTATCACCTTTGTAGCATTTGTTACTTTGTTTTTTGGAGTCATTCACGGTTTAGGCTTTTCCAATTATTTTAAAACCATACTTCCGGGAAGTTCCACAGATAAATTACTTCCCTTATTGGAATTTGCTTTGGGAATTGAAGCCGCTCAGATTATTGTAGTGATAATTGTGCTACTTTTGTCCTACATAGTGCAAACCTTTTTCCGATTCTCAAAAAGAGATTGGACGCTCGTCATGTCTGCATTTGTCATAGGAGTTGTACTGCCAATGATTATAAAAAGTGATATTTGGGGTGCTTAACGTTAGTTAAAAAATGAATAAAAAAAAATTAAATAAATACGATAAGGCCTACCTTCGCATTGCAAAAGAATGGAGTAGGTTATCCTATTGCAAACGCAAGCAAGTAGGAGCGATTATCGTGAAAGACCGAATGATTATTTCCGATGGTTACAACGGAACGCCCTCAGGTTTTGAAAATTGTTGCGAAGACGACGCAGGATTTACCAAATGGTATGTGTTGCATGCCGAAGCCAATGCCATTTTAAAAGTGGCCGGTTCCACGCAGTCCTGTGAAGGAGCAACCTTGTACATCACACTTTCACCTTGCAAAGAATGCAGTAAGCTGATTCACCAATCCGGAATTAATCGTGTGGTGTATCTTGAAGGTTATAAAGACTCTAGCGGACTCGAATTTTTAAAGAAAGCAGGCGTTGAAGTAGAATTGATTACCGATTTAGAATAATAGAAGTGTCCGAAAGGATGTCCAACAAGTGAAAATCTCAAAAAAATATTGGCCGCTCTTCCTTTTCTCTGCCATTGCAGTAGGAGTAGTTATTGGTAGCCAATTGAATTTTTTTAGTGGTGATTCCCAACTATCATCCAACAACTACCGTGGGAAATTAAACCGCCTAATCGACTTCATCGAACGTGAATATGTGGATGAGGTGGATACCGATAGTATCGTAGATTTAACAGTCAACGGTATTCTTGAAAAACTCGACCCGCACTCGGTTTATATCACCAAAGGGGAATTCAACCAAGTGGCTGAATCCATGCGAGGCGATTTTGTAGGCATCGGAGTGAACTTTTACATGTACAATGATTCCGTGGCTGTAATCAAACCACTTCCTGGCGGACCATCCGAAAAAGCAGGCATTCAATCAGGTGACCGAATTTTGTTTGCAGATAATTTCCAACTCTTTGGTAAAAAATTGCCTTCCGATAGTTTGTTTTCAAAGCTCAAAGGTCAAGTAGGTTCTGAAGTTTCATTGACCGTTTACCGTAAAAGTGTCAACAAAAAACTTAAATTAAAACTCAAACGCGATGTAATTCCTATCAAAAGTGTGGATGTGGCTTTGATGGTTGATAAAAATACCGGTTACATAAAAATAAACCGATTTGCTGAATCTACTTATGATGAATTTAAAAGGGGTTTGGATAAATTAATGAGACAAGGGGCAACCCAAGTAATTTTAGACGTTCGCGACAATGGTGGAGGTTATCTGGAAAAAGCAGTGGAAATTGCCGACGATTTCTTGAAAGAAGACGCCATGATTGTTTTTACCAAAAACAAAAAAGGGCAGGTGGTTGAAACAAAAGCCACGAGTAAAGGGGTTTTTGAAAAATCGAAAGTATTTGTACTCATCAATGAAAATTCAGCTTCAGCTTCTGAGATTTTGGCCGGAGCTATTCAAGACAATGATCGTGGTTTAATTGTGGGTCGCCGTTCTTTTGGAAAAGGCCTTGTACAACGCGAAATGCCTTTGGGCGATGGCTCGGCAGTGCGTTTAACAGTGGCACGTTACTACACACCTTCCGGACGTTCGATACAAAAACCGTATGAAAATGGCACAAAAGAATATTTTGACGAATTTCAACAGCGGTTCGGAAGTGGAGAACTCTATGAAAAAGACAGTATCAAAATAGCCGATAGTTTAAAATTTAAAACTGTGAAAGGACGTATTGTTTATGGCGGTGGTGGAATTATCCCCGACATTTTTGTACCTCTCGAAGGAAAACACGGCGATGAAGCCATCGAAATGATTATGCAATACGGTGTGGTAAGTTATTATGTTTTTGAACAATTGGACAAAAATCGTCAAGAGTTTACCGCTCTCAATTATGCCGATTTTTTAAAGAAAATGGACGCTACGGATGACTATTTTGACGGATTTCAAAAGCATTTAACCAAAAGCGGCTTGTCTATTCCGTTGGATACTAACAAAGCTTTGGTAAAGCGGTTCTTAACTGCTGAATTTGCCCGTCAATTATACGATGATGAGAAATACTACCAAATCATTTTGAAAGAAGATGCGATGGTGAAAGCGGTGTTGAATCAATAATTTCCATTGTATTAGCGGCAGATTTCAGAAATTTTATTTCTCTTAGAACGGATTCTCAACTATTTCTGACTATGTCCGAAAATTTTGAAAAGAATAAATTGTGGGTAGAATCGGTGATTTGAAAAAGGTTATAAATAATGTGAGTAACTAATGCGATTTCTCCTTCGTCGAAATGACAAACAATTACCAAAAACCCGTAACCCGCAACTTTTTAACCCGCAATTATTTTTTCGTACTATCATGCACTTGCACATGAACTCCTCCATTCCAAAGTGTCAAAATATCCGTTCCAACGGCAGCTCCACTTCCGGAAGCAATCGAAAGCTGACTTCTCCAACCGGCTAAAACACCACAAACATATACACCTTCTTTTACCAAATGATCAGTATTTTTTAATTGAATGCGGTTTTTCTCCGGATTGGTCTTTTGATGGGGGATCACAAATTCTTCCAAACCTTCAATAGTAAATGGGTTTCCCGCTCCAATAGCTAGCACCACTAATCTTGCTTGATAAGTGTTTTTGTTGGTTGTCACTGAAAAATTGCCGTTTTCACCTTCAATCTTCAAAACTTTTTCGTTGGGTAATTGTGCAATATGTGGATAAACTTGGTGCAAATGTGAGAGACTTTCAGTCAGCAGTTCACTGCCTAATTTCCCGGAAGGAATACCGTATGCATTATGAAACAAAGCATCTTGAAGCGACGATGCCTTTTGGTGGGTGAGTATTCCAATCTTTTTATCGGATGCAAAAGGTTTGGTGTAAGCAGAACCCAAAAGTAGTCCGCACGAAACACCCGAAACGCCACCGCCAATGATTAAAACATCAAACATGCTTTATTCTTTCAGTTTGTCAACAATTGACTTGGACATTCTGAAAATCAATAAGATGATCATGGCACAAAAGGCAGCAATAATTCCAATCAAGGCAATCAGACTGTCTTGTGCAAATAAATCATCAAAATTCAATTGCGTGATGTTGAAAACAATCAAAGCAAATGACAGAAAAAATAATATATAAGTGAAAATTTTCATCTAATTGGAATAATGATGGTGTAAAAGTATCAAAAAAAGGATTATGCAAAAAGGCCTTTAACATTAGCTGCAAATAATTTAACAGCTATGGCTAACAAAACGACACCGAACACTTTACGTATGACACTCAGACCATTTTTGGTCAAAAAGCGTTCAATGCGAGCAGAAGATTTGAGTACGCCATACACCAAAATAATGTTTAAAATGATGGCGACTATAATGTTGATGGTTTGAAATTCGGCTCGAATGGATAAAATCGTGGTCATTGTTCCTGCACCGGCAATTAATGGAAAAGCAATCGGAACAATAGAAGTGGAACCATTATCTTCATCGCGGTACAATTTAATCCCCAAAATCATTTCCAATGCCAAAAAGAAAAGCACAAACGAGCCGGCAACAGCAAACGAGTTAATGTCGATACCAATTAATTTTAAAATAGTTTCGCCAACAAATAAAAAAGCGATCATCATGATGGCTGCCACAACGGAGGCTTTTTCTGAATGAATGTGTCCCACTTTGTTGCGTAAATCAATGATTATCGGAATACTTCCCACGATGTCAATCACAGCAAATAAAACCATGGTTGCGGTAAAAATTTCTCTCACATTTAATTCCATAGATTTTTCAATATATGCTGCAAAAGTACCCTTTTTAATGCGTATCTAACTAAATTAAGCTTTAATTATTACGCTATTTTCAACCCGCATTTATAAGATTCCTTTGTATCTTTACGGCTGTAATTTTAGTATCATTTGTATGTTTCAATTGGGGAAAACCATCGTGTCTGAAGAAATTCTGGAAAAAGAATTCGTCTGCAATTTAACTGCTTGTCGCGGGGCATGTTGTGTAGATGGTGATGCGGGAGCTCCTTTAAGTAAAGAAGAAACACAAATTTTAGAAGAGATTTATCCCAAAGTAAAACCGTTTCTTCGCAAAGAAGGAATTGAGGCAATCGAGGCACAAGGTGCTTGGGTAAAAGGCGAAGATGGCGATTTTGAAACACCGCTAATTGATGGTAAAGATTGTGCCTACGTAATTTTTGACGGAAAAACAGCGTTGTGTGGAATCGAACAAGTCTATAATCAAGGAATTGTCACCTGGAAAAAACCAGTTTCCTGTCACTTATATCCGATCCGCGTCAAAGAATTCTCCGATTTTTCTGCAGTCAATTACCATAAATGGGATATTTGTAGCCCCGCCTGTTCGTTAGGCAAGGAACTGGAAGTACCGGTTTATAAATTTGTCAAAGAAGCTCTTGTGCGAAAATTTGGCCAAGAGTGGTACCAAGAGCTTGAAAAAGTAGGCCAAGAATACCAAAAAGGAAGGTAAATTTAGTCTAATTTTTCCTTTTAAACATTTCTTAAATTTTATGTGAGTTCCTTCGGGAGTCCAATAAAAACATTTTTAAATAATTGATTAGCAAATGCTTGCGATTGAAATTTACAAGTGGGCATTTTATTGTGCTTTGTTAAAAACTATTCCCGATTGTGAATAAGTTTGCCTTTCATTTACCGTTTTGAATTGCAATCTTTGTAACTCACATTTCAGATAAAATAATCTTCATAACAACATATAAAAAGAAAAAGATGGCAGCAGTAGAACCGATTTTGCAGGAAAATAAAGATAGATTTGTAATTTTCCCAATCAAACATCATGATATTTGGGAATGGTACAAAAAAATGGAGGCGAGTTTCTGGACCGCAGAAGAAATTGATTTGCACCAAGACTTATCCGATTGGAATACCAAATTAAACGCCGATGAAAAGTTTTTCATCAAACATATTTTAGCATTTTTCGCAGCTTCTGATGGTATCGTAAACGAAAACTTAGCAGAGAATTTCGTCAACGAAGTGCAATATCCGGAAGCAAAATTTTTCTACGGTTTTCAAATCATGATGGAAAACATTCACAGCGAAACCTATTCGTTATTGATTGATACCTATGTGAAAGATGAAAAAGAAAAAGACCAATTGTTTCATGCTTTAGATGTATTTCCCGCCATTCAAAAGAAAGCCAATTGGGCCTTGAAATGGATTGCTTCTGATTCGTTTGCCGAGCGATTAATTGCTTTTGCAGCGGTAGAAGGAATTTTCTTTTCAGGGGCTTTTTGTTCCATTTTTTGGTTGAAAAAACGTGGGTTAATGCCGGGTCTGACTTTCTCAAACGAATTAATTTCGCGTGACGAAGGCGTTCATTGTGACTTTGCCGTGCATTTACACAACCACCATTTGGTCAATAAAGTATCAAAAGCAAGAATTACCGAAATTATCACTGACGCTTTGACTATTGAAAGAGAATTTATTACAGAATCACTTCCGGTAAGTTTAATTGGAATGAATGCTACCTTAATGACCCAATATTTAGAGTTTGTTGCCGACCGATTATTAGTAGAATTAGGATGCGAAAGAGTATACAATTCATCCAACCCATTTGATTTTATGGACATGATTTCGCTACAAGGAAAAACCAATTTCTTTGAAAAACGTGTGGCGGAATACCAAAAAGCAGGGGTAATGAGTACCGATTCAGATTCACAAAAAATTAGTTTCGACGCTGATTTTTAATATAATTTAAACTCCGTCAGAGTTTCAAACTCTGACGGAGTTTATTCTCAAAATACCGGGATTAGCTTCCCAAACTAACTAACAAATAACCCAAAACAGTAAAAGGGATTTTCTGTTTTAAAAACATGTAGAAGTATGTATGTAGTAAAAAGAGACGGCCATAAAGAGCCG
>NZ_JBILTE010000036.1:0-18358 GCF_044371705.1 Flavobacterium sp.
GTTTTAGCATAATAATTCAACGTACTCATTCGCTCCAAATACGGAATAAACTTCGGATGTTGTTTGAACAGTTTGTACTTATCATAACTCAATTGCGATAGTTCATTTAAAATTTTATTTTCTGCATCGGATAATATAATTTCACCTTTATTGAATAGCTGATTGGTTGCTCCGGCACTTAATAAATTTTCTAAATTATACCGACAGGAATCCAAGGTCCCAAAATTAGAACTAATGGTTTGTCCTTGAACGGTTACCTGAATTTGCTGGTTTTCGATATTGGAACCTAATGACGCGTAAAACTTGTGTGTTTTTCCACCACCACGGGCCGGCGGGCCGCCTCGACCATCAAAAAACAATACTTTAACTCCATGTTTTCTGGAAATTGCTGTCAACATTTCTTTGGCCTTATAAATACTCCAGTTAGCCATTAAATAGCCGCCATCTTTGGTTCCGTCCGAGAAACCCAACATAACCGTTTGTGTATTATTACGACGTTCAAGATGTTTTTTATAGGTTGGATTGGTATATAATTTTTCCATGATTAAATCAGCGGACTGTAAATCGTCTACAGACTCAAACAGCGGTACCACATCAACAGTTGGATGCTCCCAGCCGCACAAATGAAACATGGCAAGTGTTTCCATGACATTTAATGCACTTTCATTGTTGCTGATAATGTAGCGATTGCAACCTGATTCACCATTGTGCTCTTGAATGGTTTTCATTGCTTGAATGGAACTGATTGTTGACTTTGTAATTTCATTTTCAAAATCAGTCTCAATTAAAGTTCCCTTTGCAGCGGATAAAGCCTTGATTTTTTCCACTTCATTCATTTGTTGATAATTGCCCGGGAAAAGTTTTTGCTCTTTTACCACAATATCTTGGAAAACCTGATTATGAATTTTGCTATTCTGGCGAATGTCTAAAGTAGCAAAATGAAAACCAAATAAATTCAATTTATTCAGCAACAAATCAATTTCATCCAAGTACAGTGATTGATGTTCTTCTTGAATAATCTTCTTAATTTTTAGCAAACTCAGCTGCAATTCATCAAAAGTCAAATAAATCTCACCTTTTGAATAAAAAACAGAACGGTACAATTTACCTTCAACGTCTGCAACAATAGTATCTACATCTTTAAACGTTAGTTTTCGCTTCAGTTTTCTGACATCATTGTAATAACATTTTAAAATCGATGTTCGCAACCGCTCAGCCACTTTTAGGGTAATTTCTGTCGTTACAAAAGGATTTCCGTCACGATCGCCACCTGGCCAAAAACCTAAATTCAAAATAGAATTGTGTATCTCCTGTCCATCAAAAATATTCTTTTGAAGATATTGAATCATTCCGCCGGCAGCTTCATAAAACACATTTTCCAAATACCAAATCAAACTGATTGCCTCATCGAGAGGAGTTGGTTTTTCTTTTTTGATAAAGGGAGTTTTTCCTAATTGAGCCAATAACTTTTTTATTTGAATCAAATCATTCACCCGAACTGCCTCTGTTAAATCAGTAATAATCCCAAGAACAGAGCCCGGATAAAATTGCGTTGGGTGTGCCGTAAGCACCGTTCTTACTTTAAAATTCTCTAAAAAAGTTCTCAATTCACTATCTTTAGCATGTTGCTCTGCTTTTTCTTTCATGTCCCTCAGCGAACCCCTTCCCTCCATATTGTTCACAATTGGGAAAGCGGCATCTTCAATGGCATCAAACAAAACAATTTGGCGTTCTACGTATTGTATAAAACGAAACATCAATTCAATCTTCAGTTCTTCAGTAGGTTGATCCATGTATTTTGAAGCAAAAGTTTCAAATATTTCTTCGGGACTCTGTTGGTTTTTGAATCCGTTTTCACACATATCAGCAAACAAAGGCAACAAAACACCTGTATTATCAATCGCATCAAAAGGTAAGGTTATAAAAACACTATTGTAAATGCTATATTTTGACAATACATTTTGTTGGAAGCGTTCAATTTTAGGTAGCGTATACATGGTTTGTATTTTGATTACTAATTTAGTGATTAATTTGAAAATCTGCTAGGTTCAATAAGTTTCAAATGCTATTTGAATTAAAAGCATATAATTCGCTATCTTTTTCTATTTTTCTTTAAAATCACAACTAAAACCGCAGATTCGTGAATTTTTACCACCAAATGGTGAACTAAAAATTTTTAGCTGAATTCCTTTCAAACAAAAAACCCTCTCGTTTGAAGGAGAGGGTTTGTGTATAAAGATTAAAATATTACATGTTTTTAAAAATCGTGTGCATCAGACGTTTCTTGTCGTTAATGCTTTCTTCTAATGAAATCATAGTTTCAGTACGGTACACTCCTTCAATGTCGTCAATCATAAAGATAACATCTTTGGCGTGTTTGGTATCCTTCGCTCTGATTTTACAGAAGATATTGAATTTACCGGTTGTAACATGTGCAACAGTTACAAAAGGAATTTCGTTGATTCTTTCCAATACAAATTTAGTTTGCGAGGTGTTGTTCAAAAACACCCCCACGTAAGCAATAAAGGAATAGCCCAGTTTTTCATAATCCAATGTTAACGAAGAACCCATGATAATACCTGCGTCTTCCATTTTTTTCACTCGAACGTGAACGGTACCTGCTGAAATTAATAATTTTTTAGCAATATCCGTGAACGGCACTCTTGTGTTATCAATTAACATGTCAAGAATTTGGTGATCTACTTCATCTAAACGAAACTTACTCATTTTTTTTCTAATTTATATTTTTACTACTGCAAATGAAATACAATTTAATCAATAAAATTGCGTAATTTTTAATTTTTTAGCAAACCATTAACAAATTTATTGGTTTTTCCTAAAGAAAAATTAGCTTTTTTATTCATTTTTGGAAAAGAACTATTTTCATCTTGGTAAGCAGCTCCTTTTGCATCGTATTCAACATGTCCAAAATAGCCTTCTAAATCACCAATCGAAGAAATGTATGCATTAAAAACCAGTTGGTCTTCAATTAATTCCTCTCTAAATTGAGCAGCAAAATTCGTAATTAATTCTGAATTATCATAATTAATTTTGACATTTCTGTAAACAAAATCATAAAAACCTATGTAATTTTGAGGAATATTTAAATAATCATCAATATTGTTGCTAACTATATCGTTTTCGTTGTGGATTTCAAAACTACAAAAAAGACTAATAAAGATGTATTTTCGGGTTTTTTCACGGTTATAGTCATTCGGAAAATGTCCTGCTTCAAACAAAATCGTTGGTACCCCCAACTGCTGAAACGTGTCTCCGGCACAATTACGGTTGAAACCATCGTCAAAACGACCGACCTGACCGGGAATATGTTTTTGCAGTTCCTTATTCATCGCTGCGATGACAAGCATTGCATTGCTCCTTACATCATTAATCGAACGTGCTTCGTCAAAAGAAGGAGCTAAAAAGGAAACTGTAGCCGGATTATTGCTTCGCCCTGCTGCAAAAATGCTCCGCTGATCATGCAAATTATAACAATAATGAGGTTTAAACTCATTAAATATTCTTAACAATAACCGACTCTCAGGCTGCGACAGATTTATGAAATCACGATTCAAATCAACTTCATTAGCGTTTTCACGGGTGTACATTTTGGCACCATCGGGATTAAGCATTGGGATAATCAAAAAAGTAAACGCACTTTTCCACCTTGCAACTGTAGGATTATCTGAGCCAAGAAAATTAAATAAATCAAAAAGAGCTTTAGTAGTCGTACTTTCATTGCCATGCATTTGCGACCACATGAGGATTTTTATCGGACCATTTCCAAATTCATAACTGTGAATTGGTTGGTTTAAAACAGAAGATCCAATCACTTCAATTCGATTGTTTTTCTTGTGCTTATCTAAAATAGGAAGGATTGTCTCCAAGTGAATATATCTTCCTTCTAATTGTAATTCCTTATGTAGCTCAAATAATAAATCATAGTTCATGTGCTCTTCTTTTTTGATGTTCCAAATGTAAACATCTTTAAGATAACAACTGTAAACAGTTGATTTGACTTAATAGTTTAATATTGTAAACAAGTAATTGGCAGACTTTAAACTCTTTATTAACAATTGTCACTTGCTTCTATATAATATGAGTTAAAATATTATTTATCAGTTATTTAAATCATTTTACCTAAAGCGGTTTTGAGTGAATGACGAGTTTATTTTTTGTTAAATTACATTTGTAAATAGTTATCCTGTTTATTAATTGATTACATTTGTAACACATTTCAAATCTATCTAACAACTATGTTGAACTCTCAAGATTTTGCTCAAAAGCTCGAACTCATTTTATCGTATTATCAACTTACTGCTTCCTCCTTTGCAGACAAAATTGGCGTTCAACGATCGAGCATCTCTCACCTACTCTCCGGCAGAAACAAACCGGGATTAGAATTTGTAATTAAAATTGTGGAGTATTTTCCGGAAGTAGATTTGTATTGGTTTTTAATGGACATGGGGACTTTTCCAAAATCAGAATTATCGCAGCCCAAAGAACCAATCAAACAAGAAACAATTAAGTTTATGGAACCCGAACCAACTACTCCGTCGCAGCTCCAAACCCCGATCATGCCTGAGCAAACCCAAGTCAGCAAAGGAGCTGTCGCTGCTAAAGTCGATAAAATTGTTGTTTTATATACAGATGGTAGTTTTAAAAGCTATTCGCCACAAGGTGAATAGTAGACTTCTGTTCTAGCGTTCAGAAGTAAACGATTGGTGTGGAAATTTACCCACGACACCCTCAAAGTTTTTTTCTAATATTTTCAAATCAGAGTCAATGGTTCCTGTGGGATAGAACGGTTTTGCGATGGTTACTGTTTTTTTTCCATAGTCGAAAGCTATTGGGATAATCGGCACTTCTGCTTGAAGTGAAATGTAGTAAAATCCTGTTTTCCATTTGGTTACCTTTTTACGCGTACCCTCCGGAGAAATAGCTAAACGGAAAATGTCTTTCTTTTTAAAAACATTTACAATAGCGTCCACTCTATTCAAACCACCGGTTCTATCCAAAGGTGCTCCCCCCATCCAACGAAAATAAAACCCGAAAGGAAACCGGAATAACTCTTTTTTACCTACAAAATTTATTTGAAAACCCAAAATGCCTCTGATAAAAATTCCGATGTAAAAATCATGCCAGCTTGTGTGTGGAACTACTATTACAACACATTTTTTAATACGCTCGTCAAAAGACCCTTCTATCTTCCACCCCATCATTTTAAAAAACAGTAATTGATACAATCGTTTTTTCATGCCTAAATATTTTAGTAAAAATACAATTTATGCTGTATTTTTGAAAAAATATCTTTTTGTGCTTAAAAAGTTACTCAGTTATATTGTTCCTATTAATTTACTTAAAATAAATTCTGAGTTGAGTCAGACTCTTGAAGTGACCTTTGTTAACGGCGAATTGGTTCTAGACAGTAAAAACACCAACTACTCCTACGGCAGTTTGCAACGAATTCTGCGACATGGATTAAAAAAAATTGGTTTTGATCAAATTGAGCCCATGCAAGAGATTTTGGTTTTAGGCGTAGCAGGTGGCAGTGTTATCAAAACTTTGGTGCATGAAATAAAATGTAAAGGTCAAATTACCGGCATTGAATTAGATGAAAAAGTGATTCAATTAGCGAATGAGTATTTTCAGTTGAACAGCATTAAAAACTTAAAAATTTTACAAGGTGATGCTTTTGAATTTGTACTGAGAACAAAAAAGCACTACGACTTAATTATTGTAGATATTTTTCAAGATACGGTAATGCCAAATTTTTTATTTGAAACCTATTTTCAAGATCGTTTGCACGAACTTTTAAATCACAATGGCTACGTACTGTTCAATACCATGATTTTAACTAACAATCATGATTTGCGAAACAAAAAGTACATCAATCATTTTGAAACAAAAAAAGGAATACTTCAAATAATCCCTAGAGTAGAAAATCACAATGAGTTAATTGTTTTTCAAAAGATATAATTATTTCAACATCAAACGGGCTTTTTCCAAATCTTCCGGAGTATCAATTCCAATTCCTACATGATCGGTTTCAATCATTTTGATTCGTTTTCCATATTCTAAATAGCGAAGCTGTTCTAATTTTTCAGAAGCTTCTAATGATTTCATGGGCAATTTTGCGAAATCCAATAAGGCTTGTTTGCGAAATGCATAAATACCGATGTGTTGAAAATAGCGAACGCCTACGTTTTTATCTCTTGGATAAGGAATCACTGAACGTGAGAAATACAAAGCAAAATTATTTTGGTCAACAATGACTTTGACATTGTTCGGATTTTCAATGGCTTCCCAATCTGAAATTTCACGCATTAAAGAGGCCAAATCAATTTCCTTATGAATATCTTTTTGAAATTCTTCTAAAACCGCTGCCAAAGGTTCTTTATTGATAAATGGTTCGTCACCTTGAACATTTACGATAATATCAGCAGCTATATTTTCGATGGCTTCTGAAATTCTATCGCTGCCACTCTCATGCTCCTTTTTGCTCATAATGGCCTTTCCTCCTCTTGAAACAATCTCCTTATAAATCAGTTCTGAGTCGGTCACCACAAAAACATCCTCAAAAAGCTGCGTCGCAACAGCCGCTTCATAGGTTCGGGTGATAACCGTTTTTCCTCCTAAATCCTGCATCAATTTTGCAGGAAATCTGGTAGAAGCAAAACGAGCGGGAATAACGGCGATAATTCTCATGTTTTTAAAAGTTGAGTTGTTATGATTCTAAATTGCACATTTATTTCCCGGATAATTTTTTGAAAAATTTAATTCCCACAAAGAAAATAAATACTACAAAAATAAATGCAATAATGGGTATAAAAATGGATGCCAACGATATGACAGTTGCTGTTCCAGTCTCTACTGTTGAAACCAATGGATTTCCAATACCTCCAGTTGCAGTTGTTGAAGTGAGTCGTGTGACTGCAGTAGCAGAATGAATTGCTGTTGCTGTTCCTCCACCGGCGATAATTGCCAAACCCCAAGTAAATAATGGATTCAAATCTACTAAAGTTGAAACCATAACTGCTGTTCCTGCAATTGCAACCAATGGGATTGCGATTGAATCTAATAAATTATCAATAAATGGTATGTAATAGGCTGATATTTCAAAAATCATAGCAACTCCAAAAGCTACTAAAGCAGGGACATCACCAAGCCAACTCCATGCTTCATTAACTGGAATCCAATTAAAATTAGAGGCAAGACTTAGTATGAAAAGTGGAACAAAAACCCGAAATCCGGCTGATGCAGCCAATCCAATTCCGAGAAAAATACTTATAAGTGTTTCCATTGAAATCATAATTCAAATTTATTCAAAATTTTCGTCTTTGAAACCAATCAAATACAATTTTTCTTTGGCACGAGTAACGGCAGTGTACAACCACCGTAGATAATCTATATCCACACCGTCAGGTAAAAAAGGTTGTTCCACAAAAACGGTATTCCATTGTCCGCCTTGCGATTTATGACAGGTGATAGCGTACGAAAATTTTACTTGCAAAGCATTGAAATAGGCATTCTCTTTGACCTTCTGAAACTTTTTGTAAGCGGCTTTTTCATTTTCATAATCTTTCATCACTTCTTGATACAATCGATTGGATTCTTCGAATGTTAATGATGGAGCAACGCTTGTAATCGTGTCTAACAATAATATGGTGTCAATAGGTTTTTGATTGGGGTAATCAACCATTCGAATCGTTACTTTGGCAAATTTAAACGTATAAATATCCATGAATCCCCGAATATCCAAAACCTCAATAATATCTCCATTGGCTACAAAACCGGCTTCATCCGTTTCTTTCAGCCAGAAATAATTATTTTTAACCACCATCAAAAAATCACCTACCGAAAGTTCGCTTTCCTTAAATAAAATTTGTGTTCGTATTTGTTGATTGTATTGATTAGCTCTTTTATTTGAGCGAACGATAAATGCAGTATCTTCAACTCCATAATTACTATAAGCGGTATTTATTGCATCTTGAATATCGTATCCATCTATCAAACGAACAATATCTTTAAACCCTTTTAGCTGAAATTTAAAACCGGAATCATAAAAATCATTAATTAGCTCACGAATCAAAGTAGCATTGTGCAAAACTCCCGAACCTTCTTCTTGTCGCATGACTTCGTCTAATTCAATTTGGTAGACTTGCTTATTATAATTTAACTCCAATGTATCAGCCATTAAGGCGGGACTAATAGACAAATTCACCGGTGGCAACTGAGCTGTGTCGCCAATCAAAATCATTTTACAATTTTCTCCGGAGTACACATACGACATCAAATCGTCTAACAAAGAACTGCTATCATGCAATTTTGATTCCGTATTCACATCTGATATCATTGAACTCTCATCAACAATAAAAATCGTGTTTTTGTGTTTATTCTGTTGTAGTGTAAAGCTCACGCCTCCACCACTACTTTTTTTGGGAAAATAAATTTTCTTGTGAATGGTAAAAGCAGGTTTTTCAGAATAGTTTGCAATTACTTTTGCCGCTCTACCCGTTGGAGCTAAAAGAACATATTTTTTATTGACAGCAACTAACTGATTAACTAATGTTGAAATTAAAGTAGTTTTTCCGGTTCCGGCAAAACCTTTTAACAGAAACAGTTCGTTATTTACATCACTCGTGACAAAAAGAGCAATTTTTTGAAAAAAAATATCCTGTTTTAGAGTCGTTTTAAAGGGGAAATTTTTATGTAAAATACTGTAAAACAATGACGAACTCATTTGCAGGAATGTTAGGCTATTATTAATTTTCAAATATACACATGAATTTTAAGTCAAATGCTTTTGAGAAAAAAAAAAAATTGTAGATTTGCGATATATACTAAACTAATTTTCATATAAAATGATAACACTCATTATTATTGTAGTAGTACTTTGTTTACTTATTGTTGGTCTTGTAAAATTGATTGACAAATATGTTAATCCTAAATTAAAACTCGTTATTTCAATTGCACTTTGGTTGGTTTCCGGACTTTTTGGATACCTTATTTACCGTTCGATTCAAGCACCAATTGAATTTGACGAATTAAAAGAAAAAAGATTCCAGGTGGCTGTAAATAAAATGAACGACATTAAAGCAGTACAATTGGCTTATAAATCGCTACGTGGCAAATACTGTGATAATTTAGATTCATTGATTCAATTTGTTGAAAACGAAAAATTCATAATTACTGTTCGTAAAGATACTTCCATCATTGATGTTGAAAAAAACAGACAATTTGGTTTGAGTGTTGGGCCTGATGGCGTTGGTGGTTACTACAAAGATATCGTAATTGTTGATCCTATTGGTAAAGTAAGTATCAAAGACTCTTTATTTAAAGAATCAGACCGTTATAAAAGATTAAACATGGTTCGTGTAGATGGTATCGAAGCTCCTGTAACAATGAAAGCCGGTTTTGTCACTCGTAACGAAGCAAAAGTTCCTGTGTTTGAAGCAAAACTGAAGAAAGAATCTTTGCTTACAGATCAAGACCAAGACCTTGTAGCTAAAGAAATGAAAGTAGTTTCTGTAGATGGTATTAATGGAGAATTTATTCAATTAGGTTCTATCGAAGAAGTGAACATGGCAGGAAACTGGCCAAAAAAATATGGTAAAAACGAATAATTCAGTTACCGATAAAAATTTCAAAAAGTTGTCCATTCAGATATCACTGAATGGGCTTTCTTTTTGTTGCAGTGACCTATTGACCCAACGAATCTATGCTGCTCAACAAATTGATTTTAAAAAGTATCCCAAAAACTTTACGATTGAAAATGCCATTTGGAAAACTTTTCTTGACTACGAAGAATTAACCAAAAGCTACGATGAAATAGTAGTTTTACATGAAAATAATTTAAACACTTTTGTTCCTACTCCCTTTTTTGACGAGGATTACAAAGGAAGCTATCTTCAATATAACACAAAAGTTTTTGAAACTGATTATTTTTCCTTCGACACGATTGACAAACAAGACATGGTAAATGTCTATGTGCCTTACGTCAATGTAAACAACTATTTGATTGATCAATTTGGAAGTTTTGAATACAAACACAGTTGTAGTGTTTTGATTTCGAAACTTTTAGATGCATCCAAAAATATTGATTCCGTAAAAATGTATATTCACGTTGCAGCGAATCATTTTGAAATTATTGTCATTCAAAATCATCAATTGCTTTTGTTTAATACATTTGACTACCAAACCGCTGACGACTTTTTATACTATTTGTTATTTACAGCGGAGCAACTGCATTTGAATCCTGAATCATTTAAATTATGGTTGCTGGGAGATATATCTGAAAGTGATGCTCTGTATCAAAAAGTCTATCAATACGTTAGAAATATCGAATTTTTCGATACATCGGATTTAGAATTAAAAAATTCCTTTTCATCCCAACAGAATCGAAAAAACTTCATTTTATTTCACTCATGAGAATTATTTCTGGTAAGTACAAGGGACGACGCATCATGGCACCAAAAAAATTGCCTGTTCGACCTACAACCGACATGAGTAAAGAAGCTTTATTCAACATATTAAATAATCACTTCAATTTTGCAGAACTAAAAATTCTGGATTTGTTTTCGGGAACAGGAAATATCAGTTATGAATTTGCCTCCAGAGGATGCGAACCCATCATTGCTGTAGATGCTGATTATGGCTGTGTTTCCTTTATCAAAAAAACAGCAACCGAATTTGAATTTGACATTACACCCATCAAAAGCGATGTGTTTCAGTATTTAGAACGAGCCAAAGGTGAATTTGATATCATTTTTAGCGATCCTCCTTATAATTTAGAACAAGCCGACTTCGAAAAAATCAATACACTTGTTTTCCAAAAAGAGCTTTTAGCTACTGATGGAATGTTGGTTATCGAACATTCCAAACACACCAAATTGGACCACCTAAGTCACTTTTCATTTCAAAAAAATTATGGTGGTTCTGTTTTTTCTTTTTTTGAATATGAAGATGCAGCAGATGATTCACTTAATGAAACCGACGATAGTGAAGAATAAACTCCGTATCTTTTTTGCAGTAAGTGCGTTACTTATTTTCAATTCTTGTTACTTTCCCGGTTATCAATCAGTGACCGAAACAAGTCTCCACAATATTTCATTTGCAGAGGGCAAATGGTTTGTAAATTACGTCACTATCGACGGCAAACCATTTACTGATTTTTCAGAATATTCAGAAAAGGAATTACAAAATTGCTTGCAAGATTCCCTTTACCTAAGCTACGGGAAAAGAAAAGCAATTTACAACGTTCCAATCCTGAATTCTAAAAATTTAAAAGAAAGTTTATCTCTCCTAAAAGCCACTAAAACAATTGATTATGTCATTCAAATAACCGGCTCCATTGGTGCAAATGAAATTGGGAACATAAACATCAAACCGATGAAAAATGCTGAAAAAACAGCTGCCTCTATAACATTTAAAGTCTATGAAGTATCAACTGAACAGTTAGTTTATTCTCAGACGACTACGGGACAATTAACTGTTGAAAATAATAGTGAAGATGTGCTCTTTGGAAAATCAGCACAAAACATTATGAAAAAATGCCTGAAGAAAGGCATGAAACAACTCAAGAAAAGCGGAGGTTGTAAAAAGTAAATTCTCCTAAATTTTATAAAAAAAGCAGACCTATAAGCCGGATTCTGTTCATTCTGAACTTGTTTCAGAATCTAAAACAAATTAGAAATACCTTATCATTTATCTAGACTCAAAATTACTCTTGAGTTCCAACTGCCTACCCCTCAACAACGGGCGAGTAACCCTTAAAAGTTGATATACGTGACATTTCACCGCATAGAGTTTACCTGGTTTCACTACAGCATAACCTGTACATACTTTCTGTTGCACTTGTCCTAATCGACTCTGAAATAAATTCAGAGTAAACCGACGGGCGTTACCCGCTATGCTACTCTTTGGTGTCCGGACTTTCCTCTTTATTCTGAACTTGATTCAGAACCTATATAGGTGTTGAAACAAGTTCAACATAAAGCGATAAGGCGGTCTGCTGTGCAAATATAGTGCTAATCAACTGAAATTAATTTTAAACAACATTGTTTTGTTTCATATATATAAACATACCAATGCCCACAATAAGCATAAATGCAATCATTAGTACCCCCATCAATGCTAAAAACAAAAATAACTTTAACATTATTTGACTAACCGAAAGGTCAAAAACCTTTTTCAAGGCATACGCATGATAAGCAATCATCAATGGGAAAGTTAAATACGAGTAAACCAAATAATCTAATCCTAGTATCATCACTAGTATTATTGACAAAAAAAACATTATAATTGTAAATTGAGAATAGGTATAAGTATAAATCAAACTATGTTCGGCAATATTAAACTTCTTGACATCATAAAACACAATTTTAGAAAAAATCCCTAAAAGTGGAATTGATAAGAAGAAAATGATATTTTGATAGTCAAAAACCCATTCCATGTATCCCTTCATATCAAAAGGAACCTTTTCATTGGTTTTTGTTTGAGCAATAGCCTTAGAAATTACATCGCCATAAAAGCCTTTTTTTATTAAGTAAACAGAAAACCCGGAAACCGTAACTGCAATAATGGCGTAGGTAACAGGATTAACGTATCTGGTTCGCAAACCCTCAATAAATCCGTTGATTACCAATTGCGGACTCTTAAATAAAGCAATAAAAGTTTGTAAAAACTTATTGTCAAAACTAAAATAACGTTCTGAAAATTCGTGTATAATTTGCTTAAAAGTCAGCCGTTTGGTAATAACCGGAGTCCCACAGTTTGAGCAGAAACGATTAGACTCTTCCAATTCGAAATCGCAATTCTTACAACTCATAGTTTATTTTTTTAACGAATGTAGTAAAAAAAATAGTTCGTACTTTTGAAAAAACTTACAAAAAGTGACGATTAAATTAATTGCCATCGGAAAAACAGACCAAAAGTCGCTGCAAGCTTTGATTGAAGACTATCAAAAGCGTTTGTCTTTCTATATTAAATTTGAATTGGAGATCATTCCGGATATTAAAAACGTAAAAAATCTTTCGGAACAGCAACAAAAAGAAAAAGAAGGTGAATTGATTCTAGCCAAAGTAACTGCAACCGATCAATTAATCCTTCTGGATGAAAACGGAAAATCCTTTTCCAGTGTAGCTTTTGCTAATGAATTACAAAAGAAAATGAATGCCGGAATTAAAACGTTAGTATTTGTGATTGGTGGTCCGTATGGGTTTTCAGAGGAAGTTTACAAAAAAGCAAATGGCAAAATCTCACTATCCGCAATGACTTTTTCGCATCAAATGGTACGCCTGTTTTTTATTGAACAAGTATACCGCGGGTTTACGATTTTGAGAAACGAACCGTATCATCATCAGTGACAAGATCAATGACAATGACAATATCAAATTTCAATGGCGATGCTGTCTACAAATTACAAGGTGCAATTACAATCCGGTAGTTTTTTTAGATTATAAATAAAATGGGTTGGAGCGATGGTACAGGTTTCATGTTCCAATTCTTTTAACCAAATTACTTTTGACAAATAATTGTCAAACGACAAATCTTCATCAAAATTCAAATAAATCAATATTCGTTTTCCTTGACCGGAAAAGGCCGTATATTCTTTTAAAAAATCAAATAATTCATTAGCTTCAACTTCGTTTCCATCAACAGAAACTGTGGAATCCTTTCTGAAATTCACATAAAAAGTTTGAAAATGTTGGTGGTAATCAACATTCTCTTTCACATAAAAACTGGAAAAATAAGAGTTATAAGCGTAACTGATTTCTTTAAACGACATAAACGCCAATGTCTTTTGAACACTATCCGTATACGAAAAATAATTTTTGGCGTCCTCATTTTTATGCAACTGTGCTCCTTCTCTCTTTTGCTGCAGCTTAATAACTTCGGGGATAACTAACTTTAGAGGCAATCGTTTATCGATGTTAAAAATCCAGTTGGTCGTACCTATGGTATTCTTCCGATTCACGTCGATAATCGTATCAGTTCCCTTGGTTTCCATAAATAGATAAACCGGCGAATGGTCAACCACTGTTGAATCTACTGTTCGCCCTGCTTTAACCAATTGTACTTCTTTTTGACACGAAAAAAATAAAAATGAAACGCCTAAAATTAAAAAAACTCGCATACTATAAACTCATTAAAGAAAATAATTTAACACATTCCACTGCCTCTTTTACATCATGCACTCGCAAAATAGAAGCTCCTTTGCTTAACGCAATCATGTTCAAAGCGGTTGTTCCGTTTAAGGCTTTTTCAGGAGTGCTTCCCAATGGTTTGTACACCATCGATTTGCGTGAAACACCGGCTAAAATAGGTAATTCCAATATTCCGAACAATTCCAATTTCTGCATCACTTCAAAATTTTGTTCTAACGTTTTAGCAAAACCAAATCCCGGATCTATAATCAAATCATTGATGCCCAAAGCTCTGGCCTTACTGACTTTTTCAGAAAAGTAAAACAATAGTTCCTTGACAATGTCTTCATACTGTGTCAATTGCATCATCGTTTGTGCAGTCCCACGCATGTGCATCATGATGTATGGAACTTGAAATTCGGCGATAGTAGCCATCATTTTTTCATCCAAACTCCCGGCAGATATGTCGTTAATCATACATGCACCGTTTTCAATGGCTTTTCGAGCAACTTCACTTCGAAAAGTATCTACGGAAATCAAAAGATCCGGGTATATTTTTATCAATAATTGAATGACAGGAATCAATCGTTTCAATTCATCTTTTTCGGAGACTTCTTCGGCATTTGGCTTACTCGAGTAGGCTCCGACATCAATAAAATCGGCTCCCTCAGTCAGCATTTGATCCACTCTATTTAAAATTTGAGTCTCCGTTTCGTATTTAGCTCCGTCAAAAAAAGAATTGGGCGTCACATTCAATATTCCCATCACTTTTGGCGTTGATAAATCAATCAGGTTTCCTTTGCAGTTTATTAACATGTAGTTTGAAAAAAGGATTAAAAAAGTAGTATTTACTTCTGTTGAAAATTGTATTTTTGGAAAATCGAATACAAATATACAACCTATAATGAGTAACACCTCACAAGAATACGATAAAGTAATTGCTGTTTGCCGACAATTATTCAACAATAAAATGAAAGATTATGGCAGTGCTTGGCGAATACTGCGATTACCTTCTTTAACCGATCAAATTTTTATCAAAGCCCAACGAATAAGAAGCTTACAAGAAAATGCTGTTCGTAAAATTGACGAAGATGAAACGGGTGAATTTATCGGAATCATCAATTATTCTCTCATGGCATTGATTCAATTGGAAAAAGGTGTCGCCGATCAACCGGATTTAAATGTAGAGGAAGCCTCAAAATTATACGACGAAAAAATACAGTTGACCAAATCATTAATGGAAGACAAAAACCACGATTATGGCGAAGCTTGGCGTGACATGCGAGTAAGCTCTTTAACCGATTTGATTTTGCAAAAGATTTTACGTGTCAAGCAAATTGAAGACAACAAAGGAAAAACGTTGGTGTCGGAAGGAATTGATGCTAATTACCAAGACATGATTAATTATGCGGTTTTTGCCTTGATTCACTTGGGATTCCATAAAAAATAGATTACCTTATCATAAACTAAATTACCATGAAGTTCATTACACATATATCAAGAATACTTGTAGGCGTATTATTCATCATTTCAGGTCTTATTAAATTAAACGACCCGATTGGATTTTCATTTAAATTGGAGGAATATTTTGCTGAAAATGTTTTGAATATTCCATTTTTTATTCCTTATGCCTTATTAATAGCTGTTTTAGTGGTTATTTCTGAAGTTGTTTTGGGAATCATGCTTTTAATTGGATTCAAGACGAAATTCACCGTTTGGAGTTTGCTTTTAATGATTCTGTTCTTCACGTTCCTAACTTTTTATTCGGCCTACTTTAATAAAGTAACCGATTGTGGCTGTTTCGGTGATGCGTTGAAATTAACACCGTGGGAATCGTTTACAAAAGATGTTGTTTTGTTAGTGTTGATTCTGATTCTATTCTTTAATCAAAAACACATTCAACCTTTATTTGGAAAGTTAGGTCAAAACGCCACTATTTTCATGGCTTATACCGCTTGTTTGTTTTTCGCCTATCATGTTTTAATGCATTTACCTGTAATTGATTTCAGAGCATATAAAGTGGGTACAAACATTCAAAAGGGAATGGAAATTCCGGAAGGAGCCGAAAAATCAGTATATGAAATGGTGTTTATTTACAAAATCAACGGTGTAGCTACCGAAGTCCCATACGACGATGTAATGGCGGGAAAAATACCCGAAACTGCTGAGTTTGTTGACCGAAAAGACAAATTAATCAAGCAAGGTTACATTCCACCGATTCATGATTTTACCATTGAAATGGATGGAAGCGATTATACGCAGGATCTATTAAAAGAACCGAAATTAATCATGCTTATCTCCTACGACTTAAAAAAAGCGGACGAAGACGGTTTGGCTCTTTTAGAGGCATTTCATCAAAAAGCAAAAGCAAAAGGATTTCAAGTAATTGGGATGACTTCTTCGGATAAACCTTTGATAGACCAAGCGAAAAAACAACACGGACTCACCTTTGATTACTACTTCTGCGATGCTACTACTTTGAAAACGATTGAAAGAGCTAATCCGAGTATTGTAGTCATTAAAAACGGTACCATCGTTGAGAAAAAACATTTCAATGACATTGAAAAAGTAAATCTTGACTAAATATTTATAATTTTCATGATTGTAAAAACCACACTAATCAATTGATACGTTACCTACTCCAAAAAATTGGCTATGCTTTGCTGACACTTTTTGGAGTGGTAACTGTTATATTCATTTTATTTGCCATTTTACCGGGAGATCCTGCTCGAATGATGTTGGATCAAAATGAAAATTCGGAACAATTGGCTTTGGTTAAAAAGAAATATGGTTTTGACAAACCCCTATCAACACAGTATTTTTATTACTTGAATGATTTATCGCCGCTTTCTTTTCACAGCAACCATGCAACTGATTACACTTATTTAGCCGAAGGAAAATACAATGCTTTTCAATTGTTTTCAACAGAATCAACTAGCGTTGTTTTAAAAACGCCTTACTTGAGAGAAAGCTTTCAAAAATCAGGTAAAAAAGTCTCCGATGTCATTGGTAACACACTTCCAAACACCATTTTATTAGCTCTATTTGCCATTATTATTGCAATTGTCATTGGAATTTTTCTGGGAATTATTTCTGCGATTTATAAAGACACTTTACTTGACCGACTCATTGCTTTGTTCAGCACCTTAGGGATGAGTATTCCTTCTTTTTTCAGTGCAATTTTGTTTGCTTGGGTATTCGGATTTGTGTGGCATTCGTACACCGGATTAAACATGACCGGTAGTTTGTACGAAGTAGATGATTTTGGTGAAGGAAGTTCTATCCAATGGAAAAATTGTATCCTTCCTGCAATCGTTTTAGGCATCAGACCATTGGGAGTTGTGATTCAATTGATGCGAAACTCCTTGTTGGAAACTTTTGGCCAAGATTACATTCGTACGGCACGAGCAAAAGGATTGAGTTCCTATCAAATCATTAAAACCCACGCATTAAAAAACTCGCTGAATCCTGTGGTAACTGCTATTTCCGGTTGGTTTGCATCCATGTTGGCCGGAGCCGTTTTTGTAGAGTATATTTTTGGTTGGAACGGCTTAGGAAAAGAAATTGTAGAAGCATTAAACAATTTAGATTTACCTGTAATCATGGGTTCTGTCATTGTGATTGCCACCACCTTTATCATCATTAATATTTTGGTGGATTTAGTTTATGCCTATTTGGATCCGAAAATCCGATTGAGCTAAAACGATTGCGATTATAATTAGGAGTTTTTTAGGAATTCATTCCGTCAGTTATTGTAAATTTGTGTATCAAAATAAAAAAAGATGAAAAAAATAATGTTAAGTATTTGCCTTGCTTTGGGATTAATTTCTTGCAGCAACGCCCAGAAAAAAGAATTCTCTGCAGAAGCTTTAAAGGAGCAAATGACTTCGATGGATGGCAATAAATTCACTTTACAAGAAATTTTAAATAAACACAAAGGAAAAACCATCGTCATTGATGTTTGGGCTTCTTGGTGTCCCGATTGCATCAAAGGAATGCCTAAAATGCTAGCTTTACAAGAAAAATACCCACAGATAGCCTACGTGTTTCTATCGTATGACAAAACTCCGGAAGCCTGGCAAGCCGGTATCAGCAAATACAATGTGAGAGGCGATCACTATTTAATTATGTCCAACTGGAAAGGTGGCGGATTTAAAGAATATGCCGATATCGATTGGATTCCGAGATACATCGTAGTGGACAAAACAGGT
>NZ_JBILTE010000171.1:0-5387 GCF_044371705.1 Flavobacterium sp.
GCAATGATTCGCACATCGGGACAAATGTGGAACAAAGAAGGAAAAGCTCAAGATACAAAAGCAATTATCCCTGACAGATGTTATGAAGGAGTTTATACTGCCACCATTGAATTCTGCAAAAAACACGGAGCCTTTGACCCTAAAACAATGGGAAGTGTTCCCAATGTAGGTTTGATGGCACAAGCAGCAGAAGAATACGGTTCGCATGACAAAACGTTCCAAATGGAAGATTTTGGTGAAGTTCACGTAGTTGACGCAAACGGCATGGTCTTAATGCAACAAGGCGTTGAAAAAGGTGATATTTTCAGAATGTGTCAGGTAAAAGATGCTGCCATTCAAGATTGGGTAAAATTGGCTGTCAATCGTGCACGATTATCCAATACACCGGCCGTTTTTTGGTTGGATGAAAACCGTGCACACGACCGACAAGTAATTACCAAAGTAAAAACCTACCTTAAAGACCATGATACAAATGGCTTAGATATTCGCATCATGAATCCGGTGGAGGCAACAACCTTTACTTTGGAACGAATCATTCAGGGATTGGATACAATTTCAGTAACCGGAAATGTATTACGTGACTATTTAACCGATTTATTTCCAATTTTAGAAGTTGGAACTTCAGCTAAAATGCTTTCTATTGTTCCGTTGATGAATGGCGGTGGTTTATTTGAAACAGGAGCCGGCGGATCCGCTCCCAAACATGTGGAACAGTTTATTGAAGAAGGTTATCTTCGCTGGGATTCGTTAGGCGAATTTTTAGCCTTAGGTGTTTCATTGGAGCATTTAGGACAATCTTTAAACAATGCAAAAGCATTAGTTCTATCTGAGACCTTGGATGAGGCGACTGAAAAGTTTTTAGAAACCGATAAATCTCCCGCCCGCAAAGTGGGTCAGATTGATAACAGAGGTTCTCATTTTTATTTGGCTTTATATTGGGCTCAAGCGTTAGCCACTCAGGAGAAAGATGCTAAGTTAAAAGCACTCTTCACCCCTATTTCAGAAGCCTTGACATCAAATGAAGAAAAAATAAATGCAGAATTAATCGGTTCTCAAGGGAAGAAACAGGAAATTGGTGGTTATTACAAACCGGATATTAAATTACTTGAAAAAGCAATGCGGCCAAGCGAAACATTGAATGCTGTATTGGCGAAGTTGAATTAAATTCAATTTTCATGGCTTAAAAGAAGACAATCGTAAAGGTTGTCTTTTTTATTTTAAATATTTCAGTACAAACATTTTCGGTTGACTTTTAACCTCGATTTAACAACCTTAAAGTGATAAATTTTGGTGAAATTGCCGAATTTAGCACAAATTTTAAGCTATGAATTTTAAAAATGTACTTTTTCTTATTGTACTTAGTGTTTTTTCTGTATCAACATTATACTCCCAAGAAAAATTCACACTTAGTGGGACCGTGAGTGACCAAAGAAGCAATGAAACATTAATTGGTGTAACAGTTGTAATAACTGAACTCAAAACAGGAACCACAACTAATGAATATGGCTTTTATTCGATATCACTCCCCAAAGGAACGTATATCTTAGAAATAAGTTACATCGGATTTGAAACCATAACTTCTACTATAATTTTAGATAAAAACATTCGAAATAATGTTTCAATGAAAGAATCTGTACAACTTTTAAATGAAGTAGTGTTAACTGACCGAAAAGTCCGAACAGAAATTCGAAAACCTGAAATGAGTGTTAACAAACTTACCATTCAGGAAATCAAACAATTGCCGGTTTTATTGGGAGAAGTTGATATTATAAAGTCATTACTAACGTTACCCGGTGTAACGAGTGCCGGTGAAGGTCAGTCCGGCTTCAATGTTCGTGGAGGTGGTGCTGATGAAAACTTGATTCTTTTAGATGAAGCAACCATCTACAATTCTTCCCATTTATTTGGATTATTCTCTGTTTTCAATCCCGATGCAATCAAAGATTTGAAATTATACAAAGGGGGAATTCCTGCTCGTTTTGGTGGTCGATTATCTTCTGTATTGGACATTTATCAGAAAGAAGGAAACAGTAAAGATTTTCACATGACCGGTGGAATCGGATTGGTTTCCAGCAGATTGTTAGCTGAAGGGCCAATTGTAAAAGACAGAGGTTCATTTTTAGTTGCAGGAAGAGGTTCGTATGCACATTTATTTCTACCGCTTTTTAACAACGATAATTCAGCTTATTTTTATGATTTGAATACTAAAATAAGTTACAAATTGAATGACAACAACAATGTATTTATATCGGGATACTTTGGTCGTGATGTGTTCAGCTTGAATGAGACATTCGTAAATACTTATGGAAATTCCGTACTTAATTTTCGATGGAATCACTTATTTAATGAAAAATTATTTTCAAACATGTCATTCATATATTCCGATTATTATTACGGTTTAACGTTGGATTTTGTTGGATTTAACTGGGATAGTGGTATTAAAAATTATAATTTCAAATACGATTTCAAACACTATTTGAATAATAAACTTAAATTAACCTATGGTTTAAATTCAATTTACTACGATTTTAATCCCGGTAAAATTGAACCAACGGATGAAAATTCCGGAATCAATGAGGACCAACTTGCAAAAAAATATGCTTTTGAAGGAGCTTTGTATTTGGATGCTGAACACCAATTGTCCGATCAAATAACAGTTAGCTACGGTTTGAGATACAGCTTGTTTTATCGATTAGGTGATCAAACATTGAATACTTATGCCAATAACCAAGCGGTTACTTTTAATCAAGATTTTCAAATTTACGAATCAGCTAATCCTACAGGAACTATTTCCTATAAAAAAAATGAAACTATTGCGAGTTTTGATAATTGGGAGCCTCGTTTAGGGATTTCTTATGCTATTAATGACGAACAATCAATCAAGGCAAGTTACAATCGAATGACGCAATATTTACACTTAATTTCCAACACTCAATCACCCACGCCATTAGATGTTTGGGCTCCCAGTGATAATTTTTTAAGACCTCAATTATTAGATCAGTTTGCCGTAGGCTATTTCAGGAATTTTAAAAATGACGAATACTCATTAGAAGTAGAATCGTTTTACAAAAATATTCAAGATCGTGTCGATTATATTGATGGAGCAAATTTAATTGCCAATGAAGCTATTGAACAAGTGGTTCTAAATGGTGTCGGGAGAGCCTATGGTTTGGAAGTACTATTTCGTAAAAATCAAGGAAAGTTTAATGGTTGGCTCGCTTATACTTTAGCACGAAGCGAGCAAAAAGTAGAAGGTAGAACTCCCCAAGAAACAGGTATCAACAATGGCGAATGGTACCGAACCGGTTTTGATAAATTACATGATATTTCCATTGTTGGAAATTATAATTACAATGAAAAATGGCGTTTTGGAGCGAATTTCTCCTTTCAGTCGGGTCAACCAATCACCTTACCTAACGGTCAATATGAATACAATGGAATAACTGTTCCGAGTTATGGTTTGCGAAATGGGAACAACTTACCTGCTTATCATCGTCTGGATGTTTCTGCTACTTTAACTCCCAGTAAAAATAAAGATAGAAAATGGCAAGGTGAATGGGTATTTGGTGTTTATAACATTTACAACCGCATGAATGCAGCTTCAATAACGTTTCAACAAAATAAAGAAACGGCTGTTAATGAGGCTACACGTCTTGCAATCTTTGGTTTTATTCCAAGTGTAACTTACAATTTTAAATTCTAAAGCTATGAAAGTATTCAAATATATCACAGGAATTATTCTGATTACAATCCTAATTGGATGTGAAGAAGTGATTGATATTGATTTGCCAACCGCACCACCGCGATTAGTGGTAGAAGCTTCAATTAATTGGGACAAGGATACATCAGGTAACGAACAAATTATTAAACTTACAACCACAACTAATTACTTTTCCAGTACTATCCCAACCGTTTCAGGAGCAACCATTTTCATCACACCAACACTGAATCCTGCAATAATTTTTAATTTTGTTGAAGGTGATGAACTCGGAATATATGAATGTTCCAATTTTATTCCCATAATTGACCAAAGCTATACGTTAACCATCATTTATAATGGTGAAACATATACTGCTACTGAAAAATTGCTAAAAACACCAGTCATTAAACGTATTGAACAAAATGATGAGGCAGGTGCTTTGGGAGATGCTACTGAAGTGCGTTTTATTTATGATGATATTGAAAACGAAACAAATTACTATCTACAACAAATTGATGACCCCTATAAAGTTATTCCTGAATTTGGAATATTAGAAGACCGTTTTTTCCAAAACAATGAAATGTTCGGACTTTACTTTAGTGATGAATTTGTACCAGGAGATGTGGTAACTTTCACTCTAAATGGAGTTTCTCAAAACTATTACAATTACATGAACATTTTGTTGGCTCAAACGGGTACGAATAGTGCCGGACCTTTCAGCACGCCCACATCAACCATTAGAGGAAATGTTGTGAATCAAACTAACTTTGATAATTTTGCTTTAGGCTACTTTCGTTTAAGCGAACGAGCAAAAGTATCTATTACAATTGAGTAATTTACTAATTTATAAATGTCATCACACCACATCGTCAAAGACGACCAAGAACCCGCTTTAATCATAGCTAATGGAGCTGCTTGTAGTCAAGAACTATTGGGACAGCTTTTAGAATGGTCGCCGTTGGTCATTGTGTTAGATTCAGCCATTGACCGAGTACTTGAACTTGGAATAAAAGTGGATGTTTTATTAGGTGATTTTGATCGAGGATTTGATGCTACGTATTATAAAGAAATACACTACCCCTTAGATATTATTTATACTCCTGATCAAAACCAAACCGATTTAGAAAAAGCATTTGACTATCTTATTGAACGAAATTTTCCTGCTGCTAACGTAGTTTGGGCAACCGGAAAAAGAGCCGACCACACGCTCACAAACATTACGTCGATTGTCAAATTCAGAAATCAATTAAAGATTGTTTTATTTGACGATCATTCCAAAATATTTCTCCTGCCACAAACCTTTCAAAAATGGTATCCCAAAAATACAATAATCTCCTTGATTCCTATTGGTGACGTACATGGCGTCCAATCCAAAAATTTATTTTATCCCTTAAAAGATGAATCACTGATGTTAGGCTACCGCACCGGAAGCAGTAATCATGTAACCGAAGACGGCATCGTTCTTATCGAACATGCAGCAGGTGATTTATTATTAATGGAATGTTGGGATTAAATTCGGTTGGTTTCATTAAAAATTTGTATTTTTAATTCTCATTCATGCCAAATTTTGAAAAACGAAACCAACATAGAAAAGTCGACCTTACATCCAAGAAACCATCATCGTTCACTCTATGATTTTGAACCATTGTATGTTAAAACACCCGAATTAAAACCATTTGTTTTTGTA
>NZ_JBILTE010000037.1:0-18239 GCF_044371705.1 Flavobacterium sp.
TGATTTATAATTTTCTGTTCCCTGAAGAAACCAGGTTGGATTAAAAAGCTGCCCCAAAACAATTGATAAACTTAAAAAAAGCAACGTTTTTTCCTGATATAAAAAAGGAACTGTAAGAAATAAAATAGTTGAAAAAATCAAAACCAAAAGAAACAAAAACAATTTGGTTATAAATATGGTAGAAAATAGCTTTCCTAATGCTTTGTTATTTCCCCTGTTTATTGAAATATTTTTAACGCCAGTGATGTCTGTCCCATAATCAACAATTAAAATCAAAAAAAATGCAATGGAAATTCCTAAACCTATTTTTCCAAAATTTTGAATGCCACAAACATAAATTAAATAAGGAGTTACCAATAACGGACTTACTAAATTGATAAACTGTCCAAACCCATAAATAGAAAAATTTTTGAGCTGATTGGGATTGAGAGAAAATATAGCTTCCTTTATTTTCATAGCAGAATTAATCTCTCAAAGAAACTAAATTTAAACGGAAATTAAAAGGTTATATCCAGAAATGTATCATCACCGGTTTAGGTGTTTTTTCGTAGATTCCCTTGATATAATACTTGTATTCCGGAACAAATCCTGTAATTAAACCAATGATTTCTTCTGGATCATTCTGAGTATGATAAGTCGTGATAGCAATTTTAGGTTTGTTCCGTTTAATGGTCTGTTCCGCACCTTTTAACATCTCCGCTTCAAAGCCTTCAATGTCAGCTTTTAAATAGGTAATTTTTTCTCCGTTTTTAAATAGTGTATCCACTTTATTGATGCTCATTAACTGAGCATCATTTTTTACCTCTGCTATCATTCCATCTAAAGAGTCTTCATTAAATGTGATCGTGCCATCTTCATTACCAATGGCTGTATTAAAAATTGTTACTTTATCTAAGTGATTTGAAAATGATTTGTTCAAACATTTATGAAATGTTGTACTTGGTTCCACCATATAAATATGACTACAAGTGTCTACAACACTTAAAGGAAACAAGCCTTCTGCAGTTCCAATATCTAATAATAGTTCACCTTTTTCTATAGTAGTTTTTTCCTTTTGATAAAAATGCCAATCCATGGGATCAAAAGTTTCGGCAACCACTTGATCGAGTCTGTTTACAGTAAAGTTTTGGGGCCAAAAAAGTTTATGTGGAAATGCCTTAAACGATACTTCATATTCTTCATTCAAATGAATGTTTTTGATATGCTGCTTTGCAATGGCATTGATTTTTGGCTTTGTTAAAAACTGAAGGAGTTCTTTAAAACTTACATTGTTTTTATTTACAAAAATCCAAAAGAAAAGTATTTTGAGTCTACGCATTAGAGGCTACTTGAAAAGCAAAAATAAGAAAATGCTATTCATTACAACTGATAACGAATAGCATTTTTATGAATTTTGATGTGATTAGTTCATTAATTTTTCAATCTCTGGTAAAAGCATTGTCTCATGAGGATAAAGTGAAGGATATTGTCTTTTGCCATCTTTTACTAATGCTTTAATTACACCTGTTACATGGTCAAAAGTACATTTTGAATCATCTGCTCTAAAGAATGAAACTAATTCCGGACGACCTATAACTCTGCTTTTTCCAATATAATCCATTGTTATACTCTCAAATACAATATCTTCCTGAGCTTCATTCATTCCAAAATCAATTCTAAACTGCGTTGGTTTTACACCTTCAGGAAGATTAAAAACTACTTTTTGTGAAGTTTCACTACCCTTAACTCCCATCCATATTGGCGGTATTTTTGAAAAATCTATTGAGCCATCTTCCGTATAAAATAAACTCAAATCATCATCTTTTTTAACAATTACATCTAATGTAACTTTAAAATTTGTTTCTATTACTTCTTCAGGCTTAACTACCTCTAAAGAATCTAAAGATTTTTCGTTTTTACATCCTACAAAAAATAAGGATAAAACAGCTATTGTTGTAATAATTTTTGATTTCATTTATTTAAAATTTTTGGCAAATTTATAGTTATTTTTTCTACTAAATCAAATTTTTTCTTTTAAAATCGCCTCTAGAGAAATATTTTTCGACAAAGCAGTAGACCAATATAAAAAAATACCGACTTCCCATTTCTCTAATCTTCAATTTTGAAACGCCATATTTTCTGTTTGTCCATGAATTTGGCACAACTGTATACGAATAACCTCGAATAATTGCTTTTAAAGGTAATTCAATAGTTAAGTTAAAATGGGGTGATAAAATGGGCTTTACTCCATCAATAACTTCTCTTTTATATAATTTAAAAGCGTTGGTAGTATCGTTATACTTTATACGCATGGTCGCTTTAATTATATAATTGGCAAGTCTATTAATAATTTTTTTAAGGATGGGATAATCAATAACTTTTCCTCCCTTTATAAATCTGCTCCCAAAAACACAATCATAATTACCTTCAACCATTTTGGTATAAAAACGAATCAAATCATAGGGTGAGTCTGATAAATCGGCCATCATCACAGCTACGCAATCACCAGTATAACGTTCTAGACCATATCGAACCGCATAACCAAAACCATTCGGGCCTAGATTTGTTCCATATTTTACAGCAGTGTATTTTTGAGCCAATTGCTCTAAAACTTCTAACGTATTGTCTTTGGAATTGTCATTCACAATAAAAATTTCATGGTCAATGCTGACTTTTGATAACGCTTCTTCTATTTGGTCAATAGTTTCAGTGATTGACTCTTCTTCGTTATAGGCGGGTATTACGATACTAAGTTTCATTTACTTTTATTCTCATATATTATTTCTGCAAAATCTCCAAAACCATGTTTAATGGTAATACACTTTTCAAAATCGTTTTTGAATAATATGTTTTCTATTTCTTGGTGTTGATTATTATTTAAATACATATCATCATTATGACTTTCTAACTGAATAAATCTGATTGGCAAAACCCCACTTTCTTCTTGAAACAACCCTTGCAAGCATTGTAATTCATGTCCTTCGACATCAATTTTTAAAACATCGAACCCTATGTTAGTGTTATCTTTTAAAAAATCACTTAATCGGATTACCTCAACTTTATAATTATCTACAATAATATTTTCTTTTGTAACCCCTAATACTTTTGCTTTCTTTTCTAAGTATTTTGATTCAAAATTTAACTCTTCAAAAGAAGACGTTTCGTCCATTACATTCTCATGAAAAATCAATTCTCCTTTAACATTACTCAACCCTAAATTGTGAATTGTAATGTTTGTATTTGTTTTGTATTTGTTTTGTAACAAATGAAACAACTTTTTGTTTGGTTCAAATGAATTTATGGTAGCATTTTTATTGATTTTTAAAAAAAAATCAATGGATTGCCCTTTATTGGCACCCACATCAATTATATTGATTCTGTTTTGATTTAAATGGGTTTTGTAAAATTTCTTGAGTTTTGGATAAAAGAAAATTGCTTCATTAATATGAATCAACTTTTGAACTAATCTGGATCTACTACTCATTATTATTATGCTTTGTTAATTGTAGCTTGATAAATTTGAGTCAAAATATCATTTATATCATATTTCCATGACCAATTGGGGTAATGTGATTTGAATTTTGAAACATCACTAATCCACCAAATATGATCACCTATTCTATTGGTTTCAGAATATTCGTAGTTCATGGGTTTACCGGTAATTTTTTCACACAATTCAATCGCTTCTGCCATGGAACAATTGGAATGTCGCCCACCGCCCGCGTTATAAACTTCGCCCTTTTTTGGGTTTTGATAAAAATGCCAAAACATATTAACCAAATCCCAGGAGTGAATATTATCACGGACTTGTTTCCCTTGGTACCCAAAAACCGTGTATTTATCTCCGGTAATAGCACATTTCATTAGGTACGATAAAAATCCATGCAATTGTGTTCCTGAATGATTGGGGCCTGTTAAGCAACCCCCTCGAAACACTCCGGTATTCATTCCAAAATATTTTCCGTATTCCTGAACCAACACATCGGCCGCCACTTTTGATGCTCCAAACAAGGAATGCTTGGTTTGATCGATACTCATGAATTCATCAATTCCTTCCTTATAATAAGGATGCGATTGATCAATTTCCCATCTTTTTTCTAACTCAACCAAAGGCAAATAATTGGGTGTATCGCCATATACTTTATTTGTTGATGTAAAAATAAATGTAGCTTCCGGAGCATGCAAACGTGTCATTTCTAATAAATTTAATGTTCCGTTTGCATTCACTGTAAAATCGGTTAAAGGTTCCCTTGCAGCCCAATCATGACTGGGTTGAGCAGCAGTATGGACAATTAATTTAATATCCGCGTTATATTTAGAAAACAATTGTTCCAACGCTTCTACATTTCGAATGTCAATTGCATGGTGTTCAAAATTTGGCACACCTTTAATTAATTTTTGCGTATTCCATTCTGTTGAAGCATTAGCTCCAAAAAACACTTGACGCATATTGTTGTCTATCCCAATAATTTTATCAAATTTCTCAGCAAAAAAAGCTACTGATTCACTTCCAATAAGTCCTGAGGAACCTGTGATAATGCATATATTCATTTTACTGTACAATTTTATATTCTGTTATTCTGATTTTGTCTTTAAATAATGAATTATTTAACGGCTTAAAGTTATAATATTTTATATCCTGATTCTCGTTTAGTGCATTAAATAATGAAATAAACTCTGATGTATTAGCTATAAATTTATCTGAGAATAAGCCGGTCTCCAATAATAATTTTGATGTTCTGAATTCTCTTATAGTTGCATCTTTTAATTTGATTTCTAATCTAATTTCAGGAGCGTGTTGGAAAATAGACACTATTTTTCCCTTTAAGTTGTTGTAAATTCCTACTTCGTAATAGATATCCTTTTTAGGAACTAACGGTGTATCTAGAAACATGGCATACTCTTTAACTTTTTCAAATTTAATTGGTTTAAAATCTGAATTTTTTTGAAGTAAGGCTACTTTTCTTCCTTCAAAATCAAATAATTCTGCAACATTATAATTTTTAATATATGCAAGATTTACTTTAGATTCGTCAAATAGTGGATATCTTCCGTCAATTGCGGCGAAATCATATATTACAAATTCGGGGGCTTGAGATGAATTATAAAACTCAAAGTCCATTTGTTCCAAATATGGCGTATATACTGTATACGACTGCAAAATAGGTCTTGGAGTATAATTTAATTTATTTTCTAATAACAGTTGAATATTCCAAGGATAAACATCAACAGTATTTGTTCCAATTTTATTTATGACAGTTAACGGTAAAATAGAATTACTTGGTGTCAAAAAATTACAGGGTGTTGGATTGAAAGATTTAAATCTTGAATAATATTCTGATTTTGAAAACTTCGATTTAATCTCAAGTTTTAAATCTTGATCTACAAATAAAAAATAAAATGGTACTGCCAATGCAAAAACAAATGAAATTTTTAGAATTTTATTTTTCAAATATTCGTGTAAATCTAAATTACATAAAACCAGTAAGGGTACATAGATAAAAAAGTCTCTAATATGGCCGACATCTGCTCTTACAAAAGCCTGTTTGTAAAGCACAAATAGCGATGTCCCAAATAAAAATAAAACTGTTAAAATCTTTACCCAATCTTTACTTTTATTTGAATAAACATTTACTAAAATTAAACCCACTAAAATTAAAACAAAAACTACTACATAGAGATAACTTCCATCAATTTGATTGTCTAAAAACATAACATCATTATAACCTGAAACTATTTCTACTCCGGATTTTATATAATCGATAATAGAAACATTTAAAGGAATTGAAAAGGCCAATATCAATAATATCGGCAAAATTAAGTAGGTTAATAAATAAAATTTGTTTCCTTTTTTATTAATTAAATTACATAGAATCCCGGCAAAAAATAACGGAAAAGAAATTAAGCCTGTATTAAACTTGATGTAAAACAACAGTGTGATAATCAGAATTTGAAAAAGATAATAAATTGGTTTCGGACTATCTAAACTTAATCTAATCCAAAACACAAGAATAGCCATCAATATTAAAGCGTGAGCACTTCCAAACCACAAAGGAAAAAAAAGGCATATTAAAATAATTACTAAAGTTGTTATTATTTTATTTTGACTCCTTTTAAAAGAAATAAAAAAGAGCAAAAAATAATTGATAAAAACAAATAAATCGAAAATCAAAAAAGAATATTTGTTTTCTCCCCAGCCCACTCTAGTGCATAAATGAGCTAATGGCCCGTAAGTAAAAGCAACATCTGTTCCCCATGTAAGGTTTTTTAACTCAACATAATTTAAAGCTATACCCCACGACGGATCTAAAGACATCCATAAGTCTTGGGATGCTTGTAAAGAAAAAATATTAGCATCAAAATAATTAGGAATAAGCAAGTATGCTCCTATGAACGCGATAAAAATTCCAGTAATTGTAACTTTTTCTTTAAAAATATAGGATAAAGAGCTCATTATTATTTTAATATTGATTCCAATTGATTTTCATTTTCTTTAATCCAATGATAAATATCTTCAAAAACTTGTTCCACTGATTTTTTAGGTTTCCAGCCAATTTCTCTTTCAATCAAAGTGATATCTGTAACGTACATTCGCAAATCTGCTGGTCGAGTAAGTTTTTCAGAACCTATTGTGATTTTATTTCCCGTAATTTTTTCACAAATAGCCGTCATTTCGAGTAATGAAGCACTATTTTCCAGTCCACCACCGACATTAAAAATCTTACCTGTAAACTTTTCAATTTGGTGAATTTGCAAATCAATCAAATCAATTAAATCATCCACATGAAGAATATCTCGCACTTGCTTTCCTGTACCGCCATAACCAATGTATTTTAGCGATTGATTCCAATAGTGCTTTGCCATCCAAAGGGTAACAACTCCCTGATCTGTTTTACCCATTTGTCTGGGACCTGCAATAACACCAAATCTGGTAATTGCTGCTTGTAATCCGTAAAAAGCAGCATATTCCTGAATAAATAATTCCGAAGCTAACTTTGTTGTGCCATAAAACGATCGTGCACCTTCTAGACTTAATTTTTCAGAAATTCCTTGGTTGGAAATCCCTTCGCTTTCTTGATTTTCAGCAAAAGAAAATCGGGTTTCTTCCTCTATAAAGTTAGCCTTTTCAATAGTTTCTATAGGATACACTCTACTGGTAGAAAGAAAAATAAGTTTAGCATTATGTCTCAAACAAGCATTAAAACAATTGATTGAACCGTATAAATTGTTATTAATTACATAGGTTGGATCAGAATCTAATCCTGCAGTTACCGATGGTTCTGCAGATGCTTCAACTAAAACATCAAACTCTCCAATAGCTAAAATATCTTCATTGTTTCTAATATCTCCATGAATAAATTCAATGCCCGATTTTTGAAAATCTTTTAAATTTAGCTCTGAACCCCTTCGTTTCAAATTATCAAAAGCTACAATTTTATAGTTAGGGTATTTGTTTTTTAACTGAATACACAATGTTGAACCAACAAAACCTGCACCACCAGTTACAACTATTTTCATTTCTTTTCTATTTCTTTTAAACTCGTTTCCCAATACTTTACTTCCACACCAAATGTATTCTTAATTTTACTCTTATCCAAAACACTATAAGCAGGTCGTTTTGCAGGTGTGGGAAAACTAGTGGTTGGAATGGGTTCCAAATTGATTTTTATGTTGTTGAATTCGAAGATTTTTTTTGCGAAAAAATACCAACTGCATTGACCTTCGTTGGAGAAGTTGTAGATGCCGAAGAGTTTGGAAGATGGAAGATGGAAGATGGAAGTGCAAATCTTCACCAACACTTCTGCCAAATCTACTGCATTTGTTGGGGTACCAATTTGATCGTTTACGACTGATATTTTATCTCTATCCGAAGCCAAACGTAGCATGGTTTTCATAAAATTGTTTCCAAACTGCGAATACACCCAAGAAGTTCGGATGATGAAATGTTTGTGCCAGATTTCCTGAATAGCTTGCTCTCCGTCCAATTTGGTTTGTCCGTAAACTCCTTTTGGATTGGGGATATCTTCTTCTGTATACGGTGTGTTTTTAGTTCCGTCAAAGACAAAATCGGTTGAAATATGGAGTAAAATAGTATCAAATTCTTTGCAAACGGTAGCTAAATTTTTCGCTCCAACCACATTAATTAAATAGGCTTTTTCCGGTTCGCTTTCTGCTTTATCAACGGCTGTATAAGCTGCTGCATTGATACAAAAATTTGGTTTAAATTGTTTAAATAATTGTTTAACGTTGTTCAAATTGGTTATGTCCAACGTACTTGAATCACAAAAAACAAACTGAATATCAGGAAAATTCGGTGCAATAAATTGCAAACTTTGGCCTAATTGTCCGCCCGCTCCTGTAACTAAAACTACCATGCTTTCTTGGCGTTTGCTAAGGTGGGTAATTGGGTATCTTTTTCGGAAATGATTAGTTGATCTAGATCGAAATTCCAGTCGATTCCAATGGAATCATCGTTAAAAATAATTCCACCTTCCGATTCTTTGTTGTAAAAATTATCGCATTTATAAAAAAAAGTGGCTGTTTCACTCAAAACCAAAAAACCATGAGCAAAACCTCTGGGAACAAAAAACTGCTTTTGGTTTTCAGCTGATAAAACCACTGCTTCATATTGCCCAAAGGTTTTAGAACCCGGTCGTATATCAACAGCCACATCTAAAACTGCTCCTTGAATCACACGAACCAACTTTGCCTGAGCAAACTCACCCGTTTGGTAGTGTAAACCTCTTAAAACGCCTTGCGTTGAAAACGATTGGTTATCCTGAACAAAATGTACGGATTGTTCCAAGGCATTTTGAAAAGTTCGTTCGTTAAAACTTTCCATAAAATAACCTCGTTCGTCTCGAATGACGTTCGGTTCTAAAATAAAACAACCTTGCAGTTTAGTTTCTGTAAATTTCATCGTTGGTTATATTCCATAGAATTAAAACTTATTTGAACACAGATTTAAGTAATTTGTAAAATCTGAAAAAATATTTTTTAAAATTTCTCTTATTTTTAAAATCAGTGTTCTAAAATCTAACCGTCTGGTTTAAAATTTTAAATTAAACTCATTAAATGAATGCCGTAGCCACTTTTTAGTAATGGTTCTGCAATTTTCTTCAATTGATTGGCATCGATGAAACCCATTCGGTAAGAGGCTTCTTCGATGGCTCCAATTTTTAAACCTTGACGCTCTTCAATTACCTGAACAAATTGTCCGGCTTGCATTAGCGATTGAAAAGTACCCGTGTCTAACCAAGCCGTTCCTCTGTCGAGTATGCTCACTTGAAGATTTCCTCGATTTAAATATTCTTTGTTTACATCGGTTATTTCCAATTCACCTCGATGACTGGGTTTGATGTTTGCTGCTATTTCCAGTACGGAATTATCATAAAAATAAATTCCAGGAACTGCGTAATTTGATTTAGGTTTTTCCGGTTTTTCTTCAATTGACAATACTTTTCCATTTGCATCAAAATCAACGACACCATAACGTTCCGGATCCAAAACGTGGTAAGCGTAAATAATTCCGCCATCCGGATCATTATTTTTTTGAAGTAATTCAGCTAAACCGGTTCCGTAGAAAATATTATCGCCAAGAATTAAAGCTACTTTATCGTTTCCAACAAATTTATTTCCTATGATAAAAGCCTCTGCTAAACCATTGGGATGTTCTTGCACGGCATATTCAAAACGACAACCTAACTTACTTCCATCGCCTAAAAGTTGACGAAACAACGGTAGATCATGAGGTGTTGAAATAATCAAAATTTCATTAATCCCCGCCCACATTAAGGTTGATAACGGATAATAAATCATCGGTTTGTCGTAAATAGGCATTAATTGTTTGCTAACCGCTAATGTTAACGGGTGTAATCTTGTCCCGGATCCTCCGGCTAAAATAATTCCTTTCATACTAATTATGCTTCGGTCATTTTTAGTTGTTGTCTTTTATAAAAACGGAAAAAAGCACCAACTGCAATAAATCCGAATACAAAAAGGATTGGTAAAATAAATTTAAGTTTACTATTGGTTATTTTTCTGTTTTTGATATTGAGCGTATTACTAATGTCTTTTATAATTTTGTCACTATTGATTTTACTGATTCTTAACTGACTCTGGTCATAAATTAAGCCTTCTTTGGTTTTCAATACATCATTTAGTTGCGTATTTTCATTGTTGTAGTAGACCAAACGATCACTTTTTAACGCAGAAGCATCTAAAGAACTAGAAAACTCATTTAAAATATCATCAATTTGAGAAAGTATTTGCTCGTTATATTTCATTTTTATTTCTGTGTTATTGATTACTTCTGTTTGTAGTTTTTTGAAATAATCAGAATCGTTTAAAAAATCCAAAATGGGTTGCAATGTTTTTTGTTGGGTAGTTGCTTTAAGTGTTGTAAATGAAATCAAATGATAGGGATAATTTTTACTTGTAATTTTATCTTTTAATATTTTTTCCATGTTCCCATCTTCCGCCATTAGCTTTATTAACTCAAAATTTTCTGCATTATTATCAATAAATTGATATACGTCTATGATTGGATCAATTTCAATTTTGGACAGTTTCTTTGTGTCTTGAATGCCAATTTTTTTTAAGAACAGCGTATCGTCTTCTTTAATTTTTGCATTCAATTGTTCCACTTTCGCATATAAATGGTCCGCTGAGCCAAAATTTGGCGTTACAATTAATTTATGATCGTAAACATTTGTTGTTTTATCTAAATAATACCCCACTCCGGCTCCAATTACAAAGAGGCTAATAATCCAGATTAAATTTCTTTTCAAAAATAAAATTCCGCGAAAAATAGCTGTTGATAACGATTCAAATCCTTCGGAAACTTTCTTCGAAATTTGTCCCAAATCAATTTCCTGATTATCTGTTTGTTGTGGTTGGTTTGAACTCATGTTGCTTAGTTTATTGTAAATAGTTGTTCTAAAATTTTAATCGTAATTAAATACGTTGGTTTTACACCTGTAGTCCCTAAACCACCCGAAGCCAAAGTACTTCCTGTTTCCAAAGGGTTATCTGATGCATAATAAGCATAACGAACTTTGACGTTTGGATGGATACTCTTTCTGATTTTTGAAGCCGATTGAATTGCTTTTTGATAATGAGCTCCTTCCATTTCCAGACCAATAACTCCCCAAGTTGATTCATGCAAAAACTTCAAAAGATCCTTATTTTGAAGTGATGTTCCCAAAACAGTTACCATTGGACCTGCATAAAGATCAATTCCGAAACCTTCGAACTGTTCTTTCGTTAGTTGATTTTCAAAAGGGTAATTATCCGCCGTTCCTTCATTTACATGTGCATTTGGAATCATGATATCCCCTTTAGAACCTTCTAAAATACCGGCTTTCCCCATGATAGAAACGGATTCTACATTTAAAAAATACTTGTCTTTTTCAGTTTTAAATGGTTTCAGCAATTCGTCAATCGTTTCATAAGCTTGTTCGCCAAAAGCATAATCCATCACAATCAAAACAGGTTTTTCTTCACTAAAAGTAGCGTTTGAAAAATCGGTTTTAGAAAAATCTATTTTTGCTGTATCAAAAATCTGCACGTCAATATTTGTTCCCGATTGATCAGGAATGGAAATCATTCCCTGTTGTTCGGCAATTTTTTGAACTTTATCACGAATGTCATTGGCTCCCGATTTACTCAAATCTTCAAATAATGCAAATGCCTCTTTTCCTTTATATTTGGCTCCAAATGTTTGTTTGGCAAAAATTGAATTCATCACACTGTGCATATTTGCACTTATAATGTGAATAGGTCTATTGATTAATTCCTTTTTCAACAGCATTTCTTTAATGGATGTTGCCCAAATTTCTCCATGAATGTGATGTCCTAATCGTTCTCTTAAAATAGGACTAAACGTAATTGTGCGTTTATTGTTGTGAATGACTTCTTCAATCGCTAATTTTCCCAACCAATAAATAACGTGTAAAAAGCGATCCGGTTTTTCTTTCGTACCAAAATCATCGTAAATTTCAATAACGTCCGAAAAAGATCTACCCAAGATATTTGCAGCGTGCGAAACTGCTTTTTCCTTGTCAATTTGGGAAAGCTTCTTGTTTAAGAGGACTGCTTCTTCCAATTTCTCCCAATCACGAGTGACCTCATGGTTGCTTTCGTCTAATAAAATGCGGTCTTTAATTTTATGTGATTCAATGAAAATAAAAGTCAAATGGGTCAAAATATCATAGATGTCCGATCGGCCGCGAGTGATTTCCACATTCATTTGTTCTTCATCAATACGGTAACAATTTCGTTTTCTTTTGGGAGGAACGATGGCTTGAAAATGCGATTTGGAGTATCCTTCTTCCGAAGTTAAGTTGATAAAACGACACTCTTCAATACCTACCGGCAGTCGCTCAATCACGTAAAGTAAGCCGTTAAGTTCTACTTTTTCTTCGGCAATAGAACCGTAAATTTCAGGTCGCAATAAAAGTAACGCTTCACGCAAAGTATCACCGGAAACTCCCATTGGTTTGTAAAAACCACGATTGAACAGGTGACGCATGGTAATATATAATCGCTCAATTGCCGCAGACGACTCTTGGGCTCTTGATCGGGAACTATTTTTTGGTTCTTTCATTATTATTTTAAAACCTATTGATTTGTTGGCAAATTTAGGTTTTTATTTTTTAGTTGGTTACGGTTGAATTCATAGCTGGTTCTATCTTACTAACAAAAAGAATTTCATTAAAAATCTTATCCCTTCAGCGTTTTTCTATATTCTATTTTCTTTGTTCTATTTTCTTTGCTCTCCAATTCATCCACAATTTTCCGATCATTACTCAACCGTGGAACTTTATTTTGTCCACCCAATTTACCTATTGATTTCATATAGTTTTGAAAACCGTTTTTCTCTACGGAAGTAACTTTTAAAGTTCGCAGTACTTTTCCAACAATTAAATCGTCGTAATAACTATTTTGCTTCCGCATGGCACCATCAATTTTCAATGCAAATGATTCAAAATCATCCGGTTTGTTTTCAAATTCAATAAACCATTCGTGATAGGGTAATTCATCTGTTGGTGTGATTTGTGGTGCAACGGTAAATTCGTTTACGCGAACGGTTGTTCCTGCAACCGCTTCCTGCAAAGCTGCTTCCACTTCTTTACCAATTACATGCTCGCCAAAAGCGGATATAAAATGTTTAATACGGCCGGATACAATAATGCGATATGGTTTTAGGCTGGTAAATTGAACGGTATCTCCAATATTATATCCCCAAAGACCGGCATTAGTAGATATGATCAATACATAATTGATACCTAATTCCACTTCGCCAATGGTATATCTTTTATAATCAGCTGAAAAAAAATCATCGGCTTTGATAAATTCGTAAAAGATTCCGGAATTCAAAAGCAGCAACATTCCTTTTTCTTTCTGTGAATCTTGATAAGCAAAAAATCCTTCCGACGCTGGAAAAAGTTCGATACTATCTACTTTTCTGCCGATTAAATTTTCAAATTTTGCCCGATAAGGTTCGTAATTCACTCCTCCATAGATAAACAAATTGAATTTTTTAAAAATGTCACCTACTTTTATATTCCCTTTTTCATGCAATTTTTCAAAATACATTTGTGCCCAACTTGGAATTCCGGAAATCACAGTCATATTTTGGTGAATGGTTTCCTCCACAATCGCATCAACTTTAGTTTCCCAATCTTCGATACAATTGGTTTCCCAAGAGGGTAATCGATTTTTTTGCAGGTATTTTGGAACAAAATGGGCGACAATTCCAGAAAGCCTTCCAAATTTAATTCCGTATTTTTCTTCTAAAATCGGACTTCCTTGCAAAAAAATCATTTTCCCATCTACAAAATCCGCATTTCCTGTTTCATGAATGTAACTTAAAATTGCATTTCTTGCTGCTTCAATATGAAAAGGAATGGATTCTTTGGTAAGTGGAATGTATTTTGCTCCTGAAGTTGTTCCAGAGGTTTTAGCAAAATAAAGCGGTTTTCCTTTCCATAATATATTTTCCTCTCCTTGAACCACGCGATCGATATACGATTTTATATCTTCATAATCTCTGACGGGAACATGTTTCGCAAAATCTTCATACGTTTGGATGGATTCAAAATGATGATCTTTTCCAAACTGCGTTTGAGCGGCTTGCTTAATTAAATCTTCAAGTACTTTTTGTTGGGTTTGAATTGGATTTCTTGCCCACTTTTGAGTTTTTTTATGAATGATTTTTGCGAAAAGTTTGGCTGCTTGTGACTTTGCTGACATCTTATTCGAAATCTATATATTGGTTGGGGTCTATTGGATAACCGTCTTTCCACAGTTCAAAATGTAAATGAATTCCCGTGGATTCCCTTCCTGTTGATCCTGCCAAAGCAATCACTTCTCCTGTTCGAACAACGTCTCCTTGGTTTTTGGTGAGTGACGAAGCGTGTTTGTATACAGAAATAATATCGTTTTTGTGTTTTACAATGATCACATTTCCTGTGGAAGGTGTCCAATCAGCAAAAATTACTGTACCGTTGGCAACTGATTTTATGGGAGTGTCTTTTGCTAAAGCAATGTCCACTGCAAAATGTTTGTTCTTAGAACTGTATTTTTCGGTAACATGTCCTTTGGCTGGTGGAAAAAGAACCAACTCAACTTTGGATTCTGCTTTTTCAAATAAATTGTATTTATCTTCTAATGCAACTTGATCTCGAAGCTTCATTTCTTCGGCTGCTGCTTCTAACTTTAACTTTTCCGTTTCTAGTACTTCTGCAGAAATAATTGAATCTTTATTGAACTGAGCATACTCCAAATCGCCGGTTAAAATTTTTTTTATGGATTCAATATAGGCTTCATTTCTCTTCACTTCTAATTCTAATGAATCTGATTTTACGGCTAAAATAGTGGCCTCCCTTTTTAATTTGGTCGAAGCATAACCGGGAATATACTCTCGTAATGGGGTAAATGCAATAATATACGTTGTTATTCCTATCAATAATATGGATGAAATTGTTACCACTACAAACACATTCATCAAATTTAATTTTAATGAAAATATTTCTTCGAATGTGTCTTCGTTCAAAACAACCAGTCGCCTTTTGTTAAACAGTTGTTTTCTAAATTTTTGTCTCTTCAGTCTTTTTTCCGACATAGGTTCAAATTGTACTACAAATATAGTAATTAAACCTTCTTTTAAAAGTCCCTTTTTTCGACTTTATCACTTCAAAAGCTGACTTTAACGTGACATTTAACGAATAATTATAAGGCAATTGGAACAAGTAATAATTTAATTAGTACCTTTGTCCAATAAATTCAATAGAAATTATGAATGCATTGTTTATTTTTTTAGGAATGATTGGAGTGCCACAGGTAATTTTAATTGTGGTGGTTTTATTATTGCTTTTTGGAGGTAAAAAAATCCCGGAGTTAATGAGAGGATTAGGAAGCGGAATTAAAGAATTTAAAAATGCGGCAAAGGAAGACCAACCTGCTGATGCTAAAAAAGAAGAGGATAAAAAGGAATAACTTTTAAAAAATTCCAATAAAAAAAATTCCAAATTCCAATTAATACGATTGGGCTTTGGAATTTTTTATTGAAGTTTGATGACTTCGTTGCTGATTTTCTGTTTACAAGTTTCCCAGTTGAACGAACTTTTCATCATTTGAGGTTGTGGTTGTTCATTTGCTTCTTCAAAATAAGAAAGACTTTTTACAACCATAAATTCTGACCCGTCAAAATATTTTTGCGAATAAAAATCTACCATTTCTTTCAGGGAAAATTCATCTAATAAATAGTACAAATCAATAAAATCCTTTTTTGAGCCCCTTCCGGCAATAGCGTTTAATTTCATGGCTGCAATATCCTTCTTGGATACCATTCGAATTCCTTCAATTTCAATGGGCTCATCTAAAAGTTTGTACTGATAATTAACAAAATCTACTTTAATTCCTGACACATCCGTTATTAAAATGTTTTTTGAACTTTTTGAAACTTCTGTCTTCCCAAAATCAATCAAAATTGATATAAATAAATCCGAATCGATGTTTTGATTACCAAATAAATCAATATCAATTGAATTTCTATGACCTATTTGCAAGGATAAAGATGTGCCACCGACAAGATAAAAATTAGAGAATTCTTCAACTTTCATGAGTTTTCTTAAGAGTTCCATAAGTTCGGGAACAACTGTCTGTGTTTGTAGCATCTAAATTCGGTTTTGTCTATTTGAAAAATTGTTGAAACAAATGAAAGTGTGACGGCATCTAAAGACCTTGCGTTTAAAGCGGCTATCTTTATGGCTTCCATTCCATACAATTCTTTGATTAATTTCCAATCCTTCATTTTTCCGTATTCTAAAACTCTTTGGATAAAAAAGTTTTTGTGTTGATTGAAATCAAATCCATCCAAATCAACATCCCAAAAAAGATGTTGCGAAAAATCGGCTATAGTAATGGGTTTGTTCATGGTAACAAAGTTAATTGTTTTTACAACACCATCGTCAACTGAATTCTTTTTCTAACCTCATCCACCTCAACCACTTTTACTTGCACGTGTTGATGCAATTTCACCACTTCATTCACGTCCGATACAAATCCGGCTTTCAATTGTGAAATATGAACCAAACCGCTTTCTTTTAATCCAATATCCACAAAACAACCAAAAGCAGTAATGTTATTGACAATTCCTGGCAAAATCATTCCGGTTCTCAAATCGGACATTTTTTTGACATTTGGGTCAAATTCAAAAACCTTTGCTGATTTTCTTGGGTCTAATCCGGGTTTTTCGAGTTCTTTTAAAATGTCTTTGATTCCTAAAATTCCGATGGTTTCATTGGTGTAATTTTCAGATTTTATCAAAGCAATTTTCTCTTTATTTCCAATTAAATCAGTTAACGAAATTTTCAACTCTTTCGCCATTTTTTCTACAATAGCATAGGCTTCCGGATGAACAGCTGAATTGTCCAACGGATTTTTTCCATTTTGTATGCGAATAAATGCCGCTGCTTGTTGATAGGCTTTTTCGCCTAATCGGGGGACTTTTTTCAATTGCTTTCTGTCTTCAAAGGGTCCGTTTTCTTGTCGGAACGCAACAATGTTTTCAGCCATTTTTTCACCAATGCCAGAAACATAACTCAATAAGGATTTACTAGCGGTATTTAAATTTACTCCCACAGAATTTACACATCGAACCACCACTGAGTCCAACTCTTCTTTCAACTTCGTTTGATCTACATCGTGCTGGTATTGTCCGACACCGATGGATTTTGCATCAATTTTTACCAACTCCGCCAATGGATCGGAAAGTCGTCTTCCGATGGAAACAGAACCGCGAACCGTGACATCATAACTTGGAAATTCTTCCCGTGCAATTTTAGACGCGGAATAAACGGATGCACCGGCTTCTGAAACCACAAATACTTGAACTGGTTTGTCGAAGGCAATTTTTTTAAGGAAAATTTCTGTTTCACGACTGGCTGTTCCGTTTCCAATAGATATCGCTTCAATATTGTATGCATTCACCATCGAACGGATTTTTTTCATCGCCATCGCATTTTCATTTTGTGGTGGATGCGGATAAATCGTTTCATTGTATAACAAATCGCCTTTTTCATCCAAACAAACCACTTTGCAACCCGAACGATAACCTGGATCAATAGCCAAAATTCGCTTTTCTCCCAAAGGCGGAGCTAGCAATAACTGACTTAAATTTTGAGCAAAAACATCAATCGCTTTCGCGTCGGCTTTCATTTTAAATTCTTGTAGTGTTTCATTAGAAATAGCCGGTTCTAACAATCGCTTATAACTGTCTTTGATGGCTAGTTTTAGTTGATGTGCCGTTTCTTTATTGTTTTTAATAGTATTATTTTCAATGAATTCCAGAGCTTCTGCTCCTGAACCTTCGGAATCAATTTCAATTTTCATTTTTACAACGCCTTCCGCTTCTGCCCGAAGCATCGCCAGCAACCGGTGCGAAGGTGCTTTAGAAAGTGGTTCCGCCCAATCAAAATATTGATTGAACTTTTGAGCATTTTCATCATCTTTTTTGCTTTTCACCACTTTCGTTGAAACAATGGCTTTTCGTTGAAACAAACGACGCAGATTTTTACGCATAAAACTATTTTCATTGATCCATTCGGCAATGATGTCGCGAGCTCCTTGCAAGGCTTCGTCTTCATTGGCTACTTTGTCATTCAAATACTTAGAAGCAATAAACTCGATATCATCACTATTTTGAGCCATGATGATTTTAGCCAACGGCTCTAATCCTTTTTCGCGAGCGGTAT
>NZ_JBILTE010000172.1:0-5379 GCF_044371705.1 Flavobacterium sp.
TATCCAAAATATTCGCAAAGCAAATATGAGTGAGAAAGTGGAGTCGTCGCACAAACTACGTGAGGTGATTTTAAGTGATTTATTGGACAAGCAATCGCCGAGTTATATGGCAATTAGTTATTTGAAAACGGAAGTGATTCAGATGATGGGTTAGTTTTCTAGCAACCTTTTCAACTGACTTTGTTCTACCGCATTTAAACTCGGAAGCATTTCTTCAAAATACTTTTTGTGTCGGTCGGTTTTAACTAATTCGCGTATTTGATTACGAGCAAAAAGGGTGAACTGCCATTTGTGATGCGTGGTTGCGTTGACTAAATTTCGCAAGATGTTTTGATCATTCGGATTCAGAAACAACAGATTGGTTAACGCATTCTGACGAATAGAACTTTCAAAATTTGGCGAACTGTAATTCAGTAATTCATCGTAAAAATTCACTTTATTTTCGTTTTGATAGTCTTTGGTCATCAATGCTAAGGTGAGCCAAAGTATCCGAAGGTTTTTATCATTAAAACCTATCCAATCTTTGGATTGATTCAAATAAACCGCTTGTTTTTCGGGAAATAAATTCCACAAAGTTCCTAATGCAATTTCTTTGGTGATGTAGGAATCGTCGTTTAAAAGTGTTTCATAATTTGCTTGAAAAGTGGGTGGGATTTCAACCATAATTCGTGCAACGGCTTGACGGACTTTTAAATCATTTGAAAGCATTGCCAGCTTTAGTACAGATTCTTTATCAGCAAATGGGACTTCAGCTAATTGAAAAACTACTTCTTCTTTGAGAGGATAAAAAGATTCACTTTTTAAAATATTCTCGAATGTAGTTTTCTTTTCTGCAAAAGGTTTGGACTGCAATTCTACTAACTCCAAATACGATTTCATAAACGTGTTTTTACGCAATGCAGTCAACGCTTGATTCACTTCAAAACCGGATTGTTCCAACCAAACGCGTTTGAAGTTTTCTGAATCAAAAGAAGAAACGGCTTTGACTTCGTTTAAAAAGTCATCCGTATTTACGTTTTTGAAACTGTATTTTTTTAAATAATTCTTAACGGCTTTTTGAAAGTTTTCAGCTCCTATAGATTCTCTTAAAAAATGCAACGCCCAAGCTCCTTTTTGATAGAACGTAAGCGAACTGGCTTTTTCGTTCAACAACGGAATGGTGTCGGTTTTGGAAGCTTGCTGCAAACGTTCTGCCATTTCATATAATTCCCAGTTAAAATGATCGTCACCAAAGAGTTCTTTTTCGGCCAACAAGGCATAATAGGTGGCAAAACCTTCCTGCAACCAATGGTGTTTTCCGGATTGTGCGGTAATTAAATTGCCAAACCACTGATGAGCCAATTCATGAGCGTTTACATTGATATACGTTTTATCAGTAAACCCTGTTTTATCCACCACAAAATCCTGAGCAAAAATGGTGGATGTCGTGTTTTCCATTCCGGAGTATAAAAAATCACGAACAGGAACTTGCCGGTAAATTTCCCAAGGGTACTTTACTCCAATTTCCCGTTCAAAGAAGTCAAAAATTTGCGTGCTGTATTGGTAAGTGGTTTCAAATTTATCGGCATCTTTATGATCTAAATAAAATTCTAAAGGCGTCCCCGATTTAGTGTTCGCGGTTTGTTTGGTGAATTTACCGATTGCCATCATGACTAAATAGGACGACATGGGTTTGGACATTTGATAGTGCCAGATTTTATTTGGATTGGAAAGTGGCGGATAAACAGTTGTTCCGTCAAGCCTTCCATTAGAAAGAACTTCAAATAAGGAATTATATTCAATCGATAAATTAAAAATAACTTTTTCATTTACATCATCAAAACTGGGTAACCAATGACTAGTGTATTTTCCTTGACCTTGGGTCCAGATTTGTAAATTTTCACCTTCTCCGATAAAATAAAGCGTTTGTTTGGGGGTGGCTGTATAAGTAAATGTTAACGTATTTTTACCCTTTTTAAAACCTTCGAATAATTGGAGTTTTTTAGTTGTGTTTTTAAAGTTGACTGATTTACCATTGATTTTTACGTTTGTAAAATCCATTTTGATGGCGTCGATGGCAATGGTGTCAATCGCTTTTAAAACTTCAAATTCATAGTTGACCTCGCCGGAAATGGATTTATCAGTGGCATTTGGAGCCAAAGTGGCGTTCATTGTTTTAAAATCAACTTTGGTGGATTGTTGAGCGAAGGAAAAAGTAAAAAGGAATAAAAAAATATATCGCATGGTTGTTTGACAGAGTTTCGCAAAGTTATACAAATATACGTAAAGATTGGAACGCGGATAGAACCGATTGGCTTTGCCAAATACTGATTGCTACGGATTTTAAAACCTAGAATAATTTAAACCTTTGCTTAATGAATCTTAATCTCTTAATGGTTTAAAAAATGTAATCGTTTCAATTTTTAATTACATCTCAAAAAACTATCTTCGCCTTGAATTGCAATAGTCATTAATGTTTGATATTGCAATTGTTATTGTTATTGTTATTGACTATGAACGACATCCTCCAAACACCAATCGAATACCTTAAAGGCGTGGGTCCTTCCCGCGGTGAAATGCTGCGAAAGGAACTCAGCATTCATCGGTATGGTGATTTGTTGACGCTGTTTCCCAATAGGTATATCGACCGAACGCGGTATTATAAAATCAATGAATTGCAAGCCGGAAATACAGAAGTGCAAATCGTTGGCAAAATCATCCACATCAAAACCGTCGAACAGAAAAAAGGTCGTGGTCGTTTGGTGGCAACATTTGTAGACGACACCGGCGAAATGGAATTGGTTTGGTTTCAAGGCCAGAAGTGGGTTCGCGAAAGTTTAAAACTCAATACTCCTTATGTTGCTTTTGGAAAAGTCACTCCTTTTTCAGGACAATTTAACATGGCTCATCCGGAATTGGAATTATTGGAAGAACACAAAGAAAGTCTGCGTTCGGCGATGCAACCCGTCTATCCGTCCACTGAAAAATTGACACAAAAAGGCATTTCCAATCGAACCATCAACAAAATGATGCAGCAATTGTTTGTAGAAACGCAAGCCCGTTTTTTGGAAACCCTACCTGCTTATTTACTTGATGAATTAAAACTCATTCCTAAAAATGCGGCATTGTTTAACATTCATTTTCCGAAAAGTCAAGACTTGTTAGCGAAAGCTCAGTTTCGCTTAAAGTTTGAAGAATTGTTTTTTATTCAATTGCAATTAATCACCAAAAACCTTATTCGAAAACACAAAATAAAGGGACATCCGTTTGAAAAAGTAGGAACCTATTTCAACGATTTTTATCAAAATCATTTGCCGTTTGAATTGACCAATGCACAGAAAAAAGTGCTGAAAGAAATTCGCAACGATTTGGGAAGCAATGCCCAAATGAACCGTTTATTACAAGGAGATGTGGGTTCAGGAAAAACGATAGTCGCTTTAATGTGCATGTTGATTGCTTTAGACAACGGATTTCAAAGTTGCTTGATGGCACCAACCGAAATTTTGGCTACCCAACATTTTAATGGTTTGACTGAATTAGCCAAAGATTTAAATATCAACATCAAATTATTGACGGGTTCAAGTAAAACAGCGGAACGAAAAATCATTCACGAACAATTGGAATCCGGCGAATTGCATATTATTATTGGTACCCATGCTTTGTTAGAAGATAAAGTACAATTTCAAAATTTGGGCTTGGCGATTATTGACGAGCAACATCGATTTGGTGTGGAACAACGCTCGAAATTATGGAAGAAAAACGACATTCCGCCGCATGTTTTGGTGATGACCGCCACGCCTATTCCTCGAACATTGGCAATGAGTTTGTATGGCGATTTAGATATTTCAGTGATTGACGAATTGCCACCGGGACGAAAACCCATTCAAACCGTGCATCGATATGATTCCAACCGTTTGAAAGTGTGGAAATTTTTGAAAGATGAAATTGCCAAAGGTCGTCAAATTTATATCGTTTATCCGCTAATCAACGAAAGTGAAAAAATGGATTACAAAGATTTAATGGATGGCTATGAAAGTATTTCAAGAGATTTTCCGTTGCCTCATTATAGTGTTTCTATTGTTCACGGACAAATGAAAGCGGCGGACAAAGAAGAAGAAATGCGTCGCTTTTCGTTAGGAAAAACCAATATTATGGTCGCAACCACAGTGATTGAGGTTGGCGTTAACGTGCCCAATGCCAGTGTCATGGTGATTGAAAGTGCGGAACGTTTTGGCTTATCGCAATTGCACCAACTTCGCGGTCGCGTAGGCCGTGGAGCCGAACAGAGCTATTGCATTTTAATGACCAGTCACAAACTTAGCGACGACAGCAAAACCCGATTAGAAACCATGTGTCGCACCAACGACGGATTTGAAATTGCCGAAGTCGACTTAAAACTTCGCGGTCCCGGAGATATCATGGGAACCCAACAAAGCGGTGTGTTGAATCTACAAATTGCCGATTTGGTTAAAGACCGAGATATATTGCAAGTCGCCCGACACGAAGCCATTAAACTCTTAAAAAAAGACGCTTCCATGACCTTACCGGAACATCAAACGTTGCGAATGGTTTTTATGGAGATGAGTAAGCGGAAGAATATTTGGAATTATATTAGTTAGTTGCGGGTTTCGGGTTAAAGGTTGCGGGTTTAAAAGTTTAAGAGTTCTCGTTACGGCAATTTTGAACACAGATTTTAAAAAATTAAAAAAATTAATATAATTTGGTTCTCAAGAAAAAGAACAAATTAGCACTCAGCAAAAACCTCAGTACCTCAGTACCTTAGTCCCTCAGCACCTCCAAACCTACATACTCTGTGTATAATAACTATAATCCTTTAAAATCGTTCGTAAAAAATCGGTGTCGTTACCGGAGGTGTTTTTGATGCCGGTGACTTCTTCAATTTTAACACGCAATTTAATTAAAGTGGCAAAATCTCTTTTTGCTACCGCAATGTTGAAGGTTTCTTTGATGATACGTGCGTCGTTGTCGCATAATTTGATTACTAAGGGATAGGTTGGCACATACGAATTATCGACTTCCTCCAGAATAGTGTGATTGATACTGATATTGTTTTTCAAACTAATCACAGCCGTACCTGCGGTCATGTCGCCCAAACGTTGGGTTTTACTACTTATAATCATAGTAATCAAGCCGATGATGCCGCTACTGATGTTCACATCCACAATTCTAAAAACCCAACGAATAATGTAGTCGCCAAAGGATGCTTGGTACCCATCAATTTTAACCACTTTTGTTTTCATCAATCGCTTTCCAATGGTTTGTCCTTCCAAAAGACTTTCTAAAACCAATGAATAGAAGATTACCGGCGAAAAAAAAACGAACAAAACGGCTGCAATTGACCATCCATCTAGTCCGTCCAGCCAATCATTTAATCCCAAC
>NZ_JBILTE010000038.1:0-18206 GCF_044371705.1 Flavobacterium sp.
GACTACTCTTGAAAGTGGCTTCCCAACGGGTGTAGGTGTTGGTAGAATTGGACTAGCTGCTTTCGACAACAACATCGTTTATGCGGTGCATGACAATCAAAGCAAACGGCCGAAAACAGCGGAAAAAAAATCAACTTTACCGGAAATGTTCAGTGTTCCCGGTGATGTATTTGTGCAAAAATCAGACAAAGAAATCAACTCTTATTTAAAAAAACTCGGACTTTCCGAAAAATACCGTGCCGAGAATATTAAAAACTGGTTGCAAGATGGAGCTATGAGTCCGCTAGAAGCGAAAAGCATCTTGCAAGATGCCAATGCTGCGTTATTTGAAACAGAAGTGATCGGTGCCGAAGTTTATAAATCAACCGACGGTGGAAAATCATGGACCAAAACAAATTTGGATTACATTGATGATTTTTATTACACCTATGGCTATTATTTTGGTCTCATAGCAGTAGATCCTGTTAATTCAAGTAAACTATATGTAACGGGTGTCCCTATAATTCGTTCTGATGATGGTGGGAAAACATTTGTTTCCATTAATAGAGAAAACGTGCATGCCGATCATCATATCGTATGGGTCAATCCTAAGAAACCGGGACATTTAATTAATGGTAACGACGGGGGATTAAACATTTCTTATGACGACGGTGCCAATTGGATCAAATGCAATCCGAACGGTGTTGGTCAGTTTTACTCCGTAAATGTCGATTATCAAGAACCTTACAACGTATACGGTGGCTTACAGGACAACGGTGTTTGGGTAGGTCCGAATAATTATAAATACAGTGTAGATTGGCACCAAGAAGGCCAATACCCTTATGAAAGTTTAATGGGCGGTGATGGAATGCAAACGCAAATAGACCGAAGAAATCCCAACACCATTTTCACAGGATTTCAGTTTGGGAATTATTACCGCATCGATCGTCCATCAGGAAGACAAAAATACATTTCCCCTAAGGCCAAGAAAGAAGAAAAACCCTTGCGATACAATTGGCAAACACCTATTTTATTATCGGCACACAATCAGGACATTTTATACATAGGTTCACAATTTTTACATCGTTCGTTTAATCAGGGAGACAGTTGGGAAGTCCTTTCAACTGATTTAACCCAAGGTGGAAAAGAAGGAAATGTGGCGTATGGAACGATTACAACCATTAGTGAGAGTCCGTTTCAATTTGGTTTACTTTATGCGGGAAGTGACGACGGATTGGTGCACGTAACCCAAGATGGCGGTTCGAGTTGGCAGAAAATATCCGATTCTTTTCCAAAAGATTTATGGGTTTCGCGAGTAGTGGCATCGTCGCATAAAAAAGAACGGGTATACATCACTTTAAATGGTTATCGTTGGGATGATTTTGCAGTGTATGTTTATGTTTCCGAAGATTATGGTCAAAATTGGACCAACATTTCTTCTTCTATTTCAAAAGCTCCGGTGAATGTGATCCGAGAAGATTCGGTGAACCAAAATATACTTTATGTTGGAACCGATAACGGACTTTACATTTCCTTTGACAGAGGTATAAACTGGCAGCCGTTTATGAATGGATTGCCACCTGTTGCCGTGCACGATTTAGTCATCCAAACAGAAGCTAAAGATTTAGTTATCGGAACACACGGACGCTCCATTTATAAAGTTAGCTTAAAAGCCATCCAACAATTAAACGATACTGTCTTGGCTCAGGATTTGAAAATTTTTGACATTCAAAAAATGAACTATTCTGAAAACTGGGGAAGTAATTGGAGCAAGTGGCTAGCTGCTTACGAACCGGAAACAACAGTAGATTATTATGTTAAGAAAGCAGGAATAGTTCAAATTCAAGTTTTAAATGATGCCGGAGTGGTGGTTTTTGAAGATACTCAAAACGCCGTATCCGGAATCAATCAATGGAATTATAAAGTAGAAGCTTCAAAATCAGGTGTTGAACGTTGGGTGAAAAAAGACAAAAAAGTGGTTTTAAAACCGGCAAAAAACAACAAAACCTATTTGATTCCGGGAAACTACCAAGTAAAATTAACACAAGGAACTGTTTCGCAACAAGTAACTTTAGAAATCGCAAAAGATGAAAGAAAATAAAATCATTGGCACCGCAATCGCATTACTGATTGGACTTGTCAATTTTGGTCAAAACAAAATGCCGTACCAATTATACACGAAAGAAGGCAAAAAAACTACGTATGATAAACTTTTAAAAGCCGCTGAAAAAAATGAAGTGGCTTTATTTGGCGAATACCATGACAATTCGATTGTTCATTGGTTGCAATTGGAATTTACAAAAGACTTGGCTCAAAAGAAATCATTGGTTTTAGGAGCAGAAATGATAGAGGCCGATAATCAAAAACAATTGGACCAATATTTAAAAGGTGAAATCAATCAGAAGCAATTGGACAGTACAGCAAGGCTTTGGAACAATTATAAAACCGATTACAAACCTTTGGTTGATTTTGCAAAAGAGAAAAACTTCCGTTTTATTGCAACAAATGTCCCCCGACGCTATGCAAGTATGGTTTTTAAAAAAGATTTTACAGGCTTAAACGATTTGACAGCAGAAGAAAAAAGTTGGATGGCTCCCCTTCCTATTCCGTTTGACATCAATCTTCCCGGTTACAAAAGCATGTTGGAAATGATGGGCGGTCATGCAGGCGAAAAAATGCCCAAAGCACAAGCGTTAAAAGACGCCACTATGGCACATTTTATTTTAGAAAATATTAACATTGGCACTATTTTTGTACATTACAACGGCACGTATCACAGTGATAATTTTGAGGGAATCTCCTGGTATTTGAAAAAAAATCAGCCCTCCTTAAAAATTTTAACAATTGCTACGGTCGAACAAGAGGATATTTCAAAATTAGAAAAAGAGAACTATACTAAAGCTGACTTTATTCTCGTTGTAGACAAAGACGTAACCAAAACTTACTAGAATTTTATGAAACCTGCATTTAAATTTTTACTCCTACTTATTTTTGTTGCAAGTGCATCGTTTTTTTCGTGCAGTTCAGAAGACAGTCTATTGGACGACGAACCAAGTTTGATTGTAAAATTCAAATTCGACCCAAATCAAATTCGATTAAATAATCTCGGTCAATTGTCGGTTATCCCCGAAGGAAATGCTGCTCAAACACCTGATTTCAAAAAAATCAGTGCTCATTATTTAGAATTTGCTCCCACTGCAACTACTCCATTAGGTCAAGGAACTATAGTTTATCACGCCCCTGAAACCGATTTAGGCGGTGCAATGGCAATTGATTTCAGTAAGGCTAAAATCGTTGGTAATGATGAAGTGTTTTTAAAAATTCCTTTGAAAGATATAGCTTCCGGAAGCTATGAATGGGTCCGAGTTTCTTTAACTTACCAAAGTGGTACCATTCAAATACTAAATCAAGGTACAACTTATAGCGGCACATTAGACAGTTTTGTTGGATTCAGAACATATATTGGAACACACAATATTGATAACAATGTTTTCCCGGTAAATGCAAACAGATCGCAAGGTTATTGGGCATTTGCATTGAATGGTTTTCCATTTGCCACTTCCGGTCAGGCCCCTGAAGGAGCCACAACTGTACCTAATCCACTTTTTTCAACCTCTCCTATTCCGCAAGGTTCTTGTGTAGTCACAGGTAAATTTTCAAACAATATGATAATTACCGGAAACGAAGAAAGTGATGTAGTTGTTGAACTTTCTTTATCCATCAATCATAGTTTTGAATGGACAGAAGTTACTTCCGATGGCAAATATGAACCCTCTATTGGCGAACAAGTTGTGGATATGGGATTGCGTGGATTAATTCCGCGTTTTACTAAATAAAGTTCTTTCTTCTATTTGAATGAGAATTTTCTAAGTGTTTCTAAAATAAACACTTGTTAATCCTTCTTTAAAATCACTTTAAATTAGACTAAAAAGGTTGTAGTTATTTCTAAATAGCTGTAAATTTGTGTGAAATTTTTATAAAATATTTTACACAAACATTATGGCAAAATCTGCACTTTTGAAGTCATCCATTGCAAAAAAATACTGGATGGCTCTTACGGGTTTATTTTTATGCTTGTTTTTAACGGGTCATCTTGCCGGGAATTTGCAATTGCTTATGCCTGACAGTCAGTTACAATTCAACCAATATGCGTTGTTTATGACCTCAAATCCAGCAGTAAAAATTCTTTCTTACCTTACCTACATCTCCATTTTATTTCATGCAATTGATGGAATTTTACTAACTATTCAAAACAAACAAGCACGACCTGTAGGTTATGCAAAATCCAATCCCTCAGCCAATAGTAGCTTTGCTTCTAGAAACATGGCAATTCTTGGAACATTGGTTTTAGTATTTATCGCCACACACATGATTAATTTTTGGGCAAAAATGCATTTTGATGAAAAAATGCCATTGATGACCCAATCTATAGTGACGGGTCCGGGGATGAAAAGCGATTATTATGTGGGTACAACAGTAGGTCAATATTATCAAGTGGATCAAGTGAAATCAGCGGGTGATACAATAGAAATGCCTGGTGTGCCTCCAAAACAGTTAGAAATTAGAAACAGAACGGATGTTTACAATGTTCAAGCAAACGTAAAAGTAGGTGAGTTATACAAAGATTTGCATAAAATTACCTTTGACTTTTTTAGAGAAAAACAATACGGTTTGTATTTTACCCTTTTTTATGTATTCTCCATGTTGGTGTTAGCCTTCCATTTATGGCACGGTTTCCAAAGTGCTTTTCAGTCATTAGGATTAAACAGTCCAACTTGGACGCCAACAATCAAATTTATTGGGAAAGCTTTTGCAGTGGTTGTTCCTTTGCTTTTTGCAATAATTCCACTATTCATTTATTTTACTAAATAATCAACATCAGAATATATTATGAAGTTAGATTCAAAAATACCGGAAGGTCCAGTTGCTCAAAAGTGGACAAACCATAAAAATCATTTAAAATTAGTTGCACCCAATAACCGTCCAAAAATCGACATTATTGTCGTTGGAACAGGATTGGCCGGTGCTTCTGCTGCTGCTTCTTTTGGAGAAATGGGTTATAATGTAAGTGCTTTTTGTTTTCAAGATTCTCCTAGAAGAGCTCACTCAATTGCGGCTCAAGGGGGAATCAATGCAGCCAAAAACTATCAAAATGACGGTGATAGCGTTTACCGTCTTTTTTATGATACCATCAAAGGTGGCGATTACCGTGCTCGTGAAGCAAATGTTCATCGTTTAGCAGAAGTTTCAGGAAGCATCATTGATCAATGTGTGGCTCAAGGTGTTCCTTTTGCTCGTGAATACGGCGGAATGTTAGACAACCGTTCCTTTGGCGGAACACAAGTACAACGTACGTTTTATGCAGCAGGTCAAACAGGTCAGCAATTGTTATTAGGAGCGTATTCCGCTTTATCAAGACAAATCGGATTAGGACGTGTGAAAATGTTCAACCGTCACGAAATGTTAGAATTGGTAAAAGTTAACGGAAAAGCTCGCGGAATCATTGCTCGAAACCTAATAACCGGAGAATTGGAAAGACATGCTGCACACGTTGTTGTCATTGCAACCGGGGGTTACGGAAATGTTTATTTCCTATCAACCAATGCCATGGGTTGTAATGTTACTGCCAGTTGGAAAATCCACAAACAAGGAGCTTTATTCGCCAATCCGTGTTTTGTGCAAATTCACCCAACTTGTATCCCCGTTCACGGTACCAATCAATCGAAACTAACGTTAATGTCGGAATCATTGCGTAATTCAGGCCGAATTTGGGTGCCAAAGAAAAAAGAGGACGCAGAAGCCATTCGTGCAGGAAAATTAAAAGCTTTAGATATTTTAGAAGAAGATCGAGATTATTTCTTGGAAAGAAAATATCCTTCTTATGGAAATTTAGCTCCGCGAGATATTTCTTCAAGAGCCGCCAAAGAAGTGTGCGATGCAGGACGTGGTATCGAATCGAATGATACGAATGAGGGTGTATATTTAGATTTTTCTACTGAAATTCAATCCAAAGGGAAACAAGCAGCTTATGCAAAAGGTAATCACAATCCGTCAGCTGACGAGATTACCAGTTACGGAAAGCAATGGTTAAAGGAAAAATATGGTAACTTATTTACCATGTATCAAAAAATTACCGACGAGAATCCCTACGAAACGCCTATGAAAATTTATCCTGCAGTACACTATACCATGGGTGGTGTTTGGGTTGATTATAATTTACAATCTACTATTCCGGGATGTTTTGTAGCTGGGGAGGCTAATTTCTCTGATCATGGGGCGAACCGTTTAGGAGCATCAGCTTTAATGCAGGGTTTAGCAGACGGTTACTTTGTTTTGCCTTACACCGTTTCCAATTATTTAGCAGACGATATCCGAACAGGAAAAATTTCGACCAATTTACCTGAATTTGCAGAGGCAGAATCAAATGTAAAATCTCAAATAGATAAATTCTTAACTAATAACGGAACCAAAACAGTGGATCATTTCCATAAACGTTTAGGATTAATTATGTGGAATAAGGTCGGAATGGGCAGAAATGAGCAAGGCTTAAAACAAGCGATTACCGAAATTGCCGCGTTAAAAGAAGAATTCTATAGCGATGTATATGTTCCGGGAAGTGCTGATGAATTAAACCAAGAATTAGAAAAAGCACTTCGTGTAGCTGATTTTATTGAATTGGGCCAATTGATGGCGATGGACGCCTTGCAACGAAACGAATCTTGTGGCGGTCACTTCCGCGAAGAATACCAAGATGCCGAAGGCGAAACATTGCGAGACGACGAAAAATTCAAATTCGTAGGAGCTTGGGAATACAAAGGTTCAGACATTTCAAAAGCTGAATTACACAAGGAAGAATTAAAATACGAAGAAATTAAAATTGCAGCTAGAAATTATAAATAAGATACTATGAGTGCAGCTAAAAATATAAATATTACCTTAAAAATTTGGCGTCAAAAGAATGCCAAAACCAAAGGTGGAATTGAAACATACAAATTAGATAATGTTTCAACAGCCAGTTCGTTTTTGGAGATGTTAGATCAATTAAACGAACAATTGGTAAACGACAGAAAAGAACCTGTAGCATTTGATCACGATTGTCGTGAAGGAATTTGCGGTAGTTGTTCGTTATACATTAACGGACGTGCTCACGGACCAGATACAGGCATTACAACTTGTCAATTGCACATGCGAATGTTCAACGACGGCGATACCATCTTCGTTGAGCCTTGGAGAAGCAAAGCATTCCCGGTAATAAAAGATTTAGTAGTGGATCGATCTGCTTTTGAACGTATTCAGCAAGCGGGCGGTTTCATATCGGTAAACACTTCAGGAAAGACGATTGATGCAAATTCAATTCCCATTCCAAAACAAGATGCCGACAATGCCTTTATGGCAGCAGCTTGCATTGGTTGCGGAGCTTGTGTTGCGTCATGTAAAAACGGTTCTGCCATGTTGTTTGTGGGTGCAAAAGTGTCGCAATATGCACTTTTACCGCAGGGAAAAGTGGAAGCAACCGAACGCGTATTAAACATGGTTCGCCAAATGGATGAAGAAGGTTTCGGAAATTGTACCAATACCGGAGCTTGCGAAATCGAATGTCCAAAAGGCATTTCATTAGAAAATATTGCTCGTATGAACAGAGAGTATTTGAAAGCGAGTTTGTAAAATTTATCTGTCTAATAAAAGAAAAGCATTCAGCAATAGTTGAATGCTTTTTTTGTGGGCGTTTTCGCCACGGCAAACCAAGCTTTCCGAGTTATCTTTTGTTCTCCCGATAGTTACAGGGACTCCACTAAAGGACGCCGCTACAATCCCTGACGCGAATTCTGCCTCAATAGAAAAATTAGTATATTTGAAGGACAAACAATGATTTCAATCATCTTACACCTGACAGGTTTCCAAAACCTGTCAGGTGTAACGTTAAAACAACAGACAATGCGAATTTTCATTCTCTCATTATTTCTTTTTATTAGCGGACAACATTTCAGCCAAAATTACCATCAATACGTCAATCCTTTCATTGGAACAGGCGGAACCGGACATACATTTCCAGGAGCTACAGTGCCTTACGGAATGGTTCAACTTTCTCCCGACACCCGAATCGACGGCAGTTGGGAAGGTTGTTCGGGCTACCATTATTCCGATAATCGAATTTATGGTTTTTCACATACACATTTGAACGGCACAGGCGTTTCCGATTACGGTGATATATTACTCATGCCAACCATGGGCGAACCTTCCTTTGACAACAAAATTTATTCTTCCACTTTTTCACATGCCAACGAAAACGCTTCTGCGGGATTTTATTCCATTAAATTGGATAAACATAATATTAATGTCCGTTTAACCACCTCAACAAGAGTAGGTTTTCATGAATATACCTTCAATGAAAGCGGTCAAGCCAACATTATTTTAGACTTAAATCACCGTGATAAATTGTTGGAAGGAAGAATCCGAGTAATTGACGATAAAACTATCGAAGTATTGCGAAGAAGTGAAGCTTGGGCTCGTGACCAATATGTCTATGCTAGAATCGAGTATAATGTTCCTTTAAAAACAAATTTGGTCAAAGGTCAAATCACTAAACTCGAAGGATTATATAAAGGAACAGAACTTGCCATTAGTTTCTCCAAAAAAGTCAAAAAAGGGGAAAAAATTCTTGTAAAAGTTTCCCTTTCGCCCACAAGTTATGAAGGTGCAAAATTAAACAGCACCGAAATTACACATTGGGACTTCAACAAAGTCAAAAAAGCAGCAGAAGAATTATGGAACAAAGAACTCTCAAAAATTGAAGTCACTTCTTCCGATAAAAACAAACTTGCCATTTTCTATACCGCGTTGTATCACACGATGATGCAACCCAACATCGCACAAGATTTAGACGGAAAATACCGAGGCCGTGATAACCAAATTCATAAAGCAGATGGATTTGATTATTACACCGTTTTTTCGCTTTGGGATACGTTTCGAGCTGCTCATCCGCTGTATACGTTGATTGATAAAAAACGAACGTCCGACTACATAAACACTTTTATCAAACAGTTTGAGCAAGGTGGTCGCTTACCCGTTTGGGAACTCGCTTCCAACGAAACCGATTGTATGATTGGCTACCATTCTGTTTCTGTAATTGCCGATGCGATGGCAAAAGGCATCGAAGGATTTGATTATGAAAAAGCGTATGAAGCCGCAAAACATTCTGCAATGCTTGATCATTTGGGGTTAGATGCCTATAAAAAGCAAGGTTTTATTTCGATTGATGATGAACATGAAAGTGTTTCCAAAACCTTAGAATATGCCTATGACGACTGGTGCATTGCTCAAATGGCAGTGTTGCTTGATAAAAAAGAAGATTACAACTATTTCATGCTTCGTTCCCAAAATTGGAAAAACCTTTTCAACTGGGAAACCGGATTCATTCAACCTAAGAAAAATGGTGGTTGGGATAAACCTTTTGACCCTAAAGAAGTGAACAACAATTACACCGAAGCCAATGGTTGGCAATACACTTTTTTTGTTCCGCAGGACATAGAGGGAATGATAGGAGCAATGGGTGGTGCAGACAAATTTCAAGCTAAATTAGACGAAATGTTTAATTCTGTCAGTGAAACCTCCGGTCGCCATCAAGTAGATATCACTGGTTTAATTGGTCAATATGCTCACGGAAACGAACCAAGTCATCACGTGGCGTATTTGTACAATTATGTTGGCAAACCCGAAAAAACGAAAGAAAAAGTACATTTCATTTTAGAAAATTTCTACAAAAACGACCCCGACGGTTTAATTGGTAACGAAGACTGCGGGCAAATGAGTGGGTGGTATGTGTTGAGTTCGATGGGAATTTATAATGTGACTCCTGGTCAACCAAATTGGGAAACTGTAAAACCATTTTTTGAAAAAATTAAGGTATATTTTGAAAATGGACATAAAGAAATCATATCTAACTTAGATTCTGATTATAAGAATTATAGTTTTGGGTTTTTTAGTGATAAAAACTTTGGATGCTATTATGATACTGTGGGTATAGAATCTGATAAATACATTCCAGTTCCAGTAATTGAAGCAGAAAGTAAATCCTTTAAAGTTAAAATGAAGATTGAAATTTTCTCTCAAAACCCAAAAGATAGTATATTCTACATGATTAGTGATGCAGAAGATTATCTCGCCAAAAAAACATTTGTTCCCTATTCGCAGTCCTTTGAAATAAATCAAACTTCCACCATTTTGGCTTATGTAAAATCAAATGAAGGGCAAAGTGGAACAGTCTCCGCCACCTTTTTCAAAAAACCTAATAATTTCACCATCGATACTAAGTCAAAATACAACCCACAATACCATGCCGGTGGTCCGGAAGGTTTGATTGACGGTATTTTTGGCACAGAAAACTGGCGAAAAGGCGATTGGCAAGGCTATCAAAACCAAGATTTTGAAGCGGTCATTGATATGCAAGCTACCCGCGAAATCAGTCAGATTACCGCTAATTTTCTGCAAGACACTCGTTCATGGATTTTGATGCCCACCAAAGTCGAGTACTATATTTCGGATGACAATATAAATTTCACACTTTTCGATACACAAAACAACACGATTGACCCGAAAGAATATAATTCTACCATTAAAGAATTTGAAAGCAACAGCAAGCCGGTAAAAGCTCGTTATGTAAAAGTAAAAGCAACCAATTTTGGCAAACTACCTGAATGGCATCAAGGTTTTCCTTTTGATGGTGAAGCATTTATTTTTATTGATGAAATAACAATAAAATAAATCACAGCAACTATAACGTTTGAAAAAAATTCATACCTTTATATTCTACTGAATTAGTTACATCCATGGAGATTTTTCATATTAGTGCAGAATGTTATCCCGTTGCCAAGGTTGGCGGGCTTGCAGATGTAGTTGGTGCCTTGCCAAAATATCTTAATAAATTAGGACATACTGCTAAAGTTGTGGTTCCAGGTTATGATAATAAATTCACTCAAGAGAATGAATTTGACATTGTACACAAAGGTTTATTAAAACTGGGTTGGTTTCAATTTTCGTATACCATTCTTAAAGAAAAAACCAATAAATTGGGTTTTGACCTCTATTTAATTGCAATTCCGGAACTTTTTGATCGCCCGAATGTCTATTCGTATGAAGACGATACTGAACGATTTACCGCTTTTCAAATTGCTTTTTTAAATTGGTTAACCGAAACTAATCAGCAACTTGACGTGATTCATTGTCACGATCATCACACCGGTTTGATTCCGTTTATGGTTCAGTTTTGTTACAACTACCCGCACTTTAAAAATACGCCAACTGTTTTAACTATTCACAACGGACAATATCAAGGTTGGTTTGGATTTGATAAAATTCACTATTTACCCGATTTTGACAGAGGTCGTTCGGGCTTTTTAGAATGGGGAGGTGTCATCAACCCTTTGGCTTCTGCCGTCAAATGTGCTTGGAAAGTAACGACCGTCTCACCAAGTTACTTAGATGAAATAAGTAATGAAGCGAATGGATTAGAAAATTTACTGCGTTTTGAACGATCAAAATTGGTTGGAATACTCAACGGTATTGACACAGATGTTTGGAATACACAAACAGATGAAATGCTTCATGCCAATTATACTTTAAAAGGGTTTAAAAAAGGGAAGGCTGCAAACAAAGCTTTTTTATGCGAACAATTTAATTTGGACCCAAAATTACCTTTATTTACTTTTATAGGTCGGTTAGTTGGTGAAAAAGGTGCTGATTTGTTACCTCAAATTTGCAGTGTTGCACTGAATGAATTTTATCAAAAATTAAATATTCTGATATTAGGTTCCGGTGATACTAATTTGGAACGAGGCTTGCAAAATCTGCAAAATTTTTACCATGGCAATTTCAACACCTACATTGGCTACAATGAAAAATTGGCACATATTATCTATGCCGGTGCCGATTTTCTTTTGATGCCTTCCCGCGTGGAACCGTGCGGATTAAACCAAATGTATGCCTTGCGGTACGGCACTATTCCAATTGTTCGAAGAACCGGCGGACTAAAAGATACTGTTTACGATTTCGGCGATGGCGGCTTTGGTATCTGCCATGATAAAGCAAGCGTTTTTGATGTCACACATTCCATGTATCGCGGTATTCAATTATATGCCGACACCAAAACATTCGATGCCATTATAAAAACAACCATGCAAATAGACCATTCTTGGGATAAAGTTGCAGAAGAATATAGTGCAGTTTACCAATCATTAATTAATTAAACAATGAAAAAGAGTACATTAGCCATCATTTTAGGTGGCGGTCAAGGTTCACGCTTAGCACCTTTAACAGAAAGCAGATCAAAACCTGCGGTTCCAATTGCCGGTAAATACCGATTGGTTGATATTCCAATCTCAAATTGTATCAATTCAGATATCAAACGAATGTTTGTATTAACACAATTTAATTCAGCTTCCTTAAACCAACACATCAAAAACACCTATCATTTCAGCCATTTTAGCACTGCATTTGTTGATATCCTTGCGGCGGAGCAAACACCTGATAACCCAACTTGGTTTCAAGGCACCGCTGATGCCGTTCGCCAATGTATGCAGCATTTTTTAAATCATGATTTTGATTATGCTTTGATTTTATCAGGTGATCAATTGTATCAAATGAACTTTAATGAAATGATTGATGCCCACGAAAAAAGTGGTGCTGCCATTTCTATTGCCACTTTGCCGGTTTCGTCGAAAGAAGCTCCTGAATTTGGAATTTTAAAAACAAATGACGAAAGCGTAATTACTTCTTTCATCGAAAAACCAAAACCGGAATTATTACCGGAATGGACTTCGGAAGTAAGTGACGAAATGAAAAATGAAGGCCGACATTATTTGGCTTCCATGGGTATTTATATATTTAATCGGGATTTATTGGTGGAATTGATGGCCAATCCGGATACCAAAGATTTTGGTAAAGAAATTATCCCGCAAGCCATTGGTAAGCACAAAGTTTTAAGTTACCAATACGAGGGTTATTGGACCGATATTGGAAATATTGATTCTTTTTTTGAAGCCAACTTAGAGTTGACGGAAGACATCCCTAAATTCAATTTATTTGACAATTCAAAAAGAATTTATACACGTGCCCGAACACTTCCTCCAACAAAAGTTTCCGGTAAAACCAGTATCGAAAAAACTATACTTGCAGAAGGATGTATTATACATTCAACTCAAATAAGTGATTCAGTAATTGGAATTCGAAGCAGAATTGGTGCAGGTTCTGTTATTTCAAAATCCTATTTGATGGGTAATGATTTTTATCAAAATCTGGAAGAATTAAGCAATAACCAAAACCAACATATCATCAATATTGGTATTGGTGAGCGATGTCATATTCACAACACGATAGTTGACAAAAATTGCCGAATTGGTAATGACGTTAAATTAAACGGAGGGAAACACTTAGAGGATACAAACACGCCGTGGTACACGGTTCGTGACGGAATTATTGTAGTTAAAAAAGGTGTTATCTTACCGGATGGATTTACAGTATAAACTTGATTAATCCTTCCAACCCCATGGTGCGGAAGGATTTTCAACTGTTTTTGTTAAGTCGAATTTTACTGAAAAAACCCTGTCGGATCCAATCCTTCTGAGATTATAGGTAAACGAAGTTTCGTCAATTGTAATCCACCAAACATTGTTTGACGCATATGCAATCAAATCGCACGTTTGTTGATCGGCGGGAAAAATTTGTATCTCCGGCAAGCCTGTATTAGGAGTGGTTCCACCATATTGTGTGACTTTATCTTCGGTTCCATCTTCATGTCGATGGTCGTGTTTGAGTGTAATTCGATCCTTTTCGTAAGTCAAAACCCAAGTTCTCGATTTGTCATCGCCTACAAAAAAAGGAATTCGAATAGTATTTGCCTCGCAAGAGCGGACGTGCATCACCAAACGTTTACCGCGAAAATCATCATTCGCCGGACCTTCGGTAATTTGACCTTCAAAGGATTTTCCGCAATGCGTTTTTAAGGTTTCCCAAAACTGCTGAGCTCCCGATTTTTCTTGAGCACAAAGCGACAATGTGGAAAGTAAAATCAAAAAGAAACTAAATTTTTTCATGTTTTAAATTTTGTTCAAGGTAAGAAAAACTATTTTAATGTACTTTTATAAAAAGTTCAAATGATGACCATCAGTATTATTCAATCTCCGTTAAGCTGGGAAAACCCGGTGGCTAACCGATTATACTTCGAGGAAAAAATCAATGATTTACTCCCTGCATCAGATTTAGTTATTCTTCCTGAAATGTTTACTTCCGGATTTACAATGAATCCTAAGTCGGTTGCTGAAACGATGACCGGAGCTACCATTCAATGGCTTCAAAATCTGGCTTTAAAAAACAATTTAGCCATCACGGGAAGTTTAGTTATTGAGGAAAATAAAAATTACTACAACCGTATGGTATTTGTTTTTCCAAACGGTACTGTAGAATATTATGACAAAAGACATTTATTCACCTTAGCAGGCGAACATCAGACGTATCAGTCAGGAACATCTAAAACTATTGTAACCTACAAAGAATGGAAAATATGCCTTCAAATTTGCTATGATTTGCGTTTTCCTGTCTTTGCTCGCAATGTTGAAAGCTATGATTTATTAATTTATGTTGCCAATTGGCCAAAAGTCAGAATTAATGCCTGGGATATCTTACTAAAAGCAAGAGCGGTTGAAAATTTATGTTATGTGGTGGGTGTCAATCGCATTGGAGCAGATGACAATAATCATCAATACACCGGTCACTCGCAAGTGATTGATGAATTAGGTGATTACCTTGTTAAACCTTTGGAAATTGAGGGTATTTTTACCACTATTTTAAATAAAAACAAAATGCTTGAAACCCGTTCAAAGTTGAACTTTCTGAATGACGGAGATGCATTTAAATTAGTATAATTTGTTATCCTCCCAAATTAATAGGTTCTACAACATCCCAATTGGCTCGGACATCTACAGGTCTTTTAATATAAATAACTTCCTCTGATTGCCTTTTTTCTAAATAATTACCTGTATCCCAGACACCATTTTTATTTACATCATAAATTATTCGAACCGTAAATAATGCGGGCTGTACTTGTTCAAATTCAATAGTCTTCGCTTCAGTTACGTAGGCATTCGCCAAAATTTTTCCGACATCATTTGTAAGTTCAACAATAATGGGATAGGATTTTACTCCGCTCAAATTCATTCGCAAATTGCCATATTCTGAAACATTACGGGTACTTAGTCGAAATTGCAGGGAATCGTTGGTTTTTGCAAACATATCGGTAAATGCCCCCGGCAAAGCACTTAATTGATAATTTTCCAAGGGTTCCTTTTTAAAGATAAAATTCAGCTGCTGCTTTTTTTCATCGTAAAAGGGTTGATAAGCAACAGCCACAGAATCTTTATTGATAAGTGTAACTTTTGAATAATCAAACGTGCTTAAAGGGGTTGAACTTTGCAAGGCTAAGGTATCTCTAAAATGTAAAATTCCACTCTGAACTAAGGAAACACTCAGCGAATCGGCATACATGTCTTTCAATTTTACATTCAATTCCTTTTCTAATTTCGCTGTTTTAATCCAAAGTTTTAATGAATCTGCTTTTTGTTTGGGATACCAAATTTGCAACGAATCTTTACCTTGTAGAGGAGTGACTTTTATAGGTAATTCGGTTGAATCGTTTTTAAGTTTCAATTCAATATCTTTTAATTTTCCTTCATAGCCCAAATAAATTTTATTTCCCGAACCTTGACTCGCTCTAGTAGGTTTAAATGGTAATTCTTCTTTAAACAATTCCAGCGAATAAATTGCATTTTCGGGCACTGAAATAGGTTCATTAAAAAACCCGATTTTATCTGTTTTTGGATCAAATTTGTTGTTATTATTGAGATCTTTCAGGGCTACTAAAAAATATTTTCCTGCCTTTAAATTCTCTAGACTAAATGCTTTGATAGAATCTAAAGTGTTGGTAATGTATCTGGGATTCTCTTTGTAAACAATAGAATCATCAAAATTCTCATCGTGTTCATACAACATGACCGACACAAAATTGTCGGTCTTTTTAGCGTACGCATCTTTTATGGTTCCTAAAACCGTCAATGAATCGATGTAACTTCCAGTTGAAAAAACGTACTTGAATTGCTGGTACGGATTGCCTTCATTATTATCTTGGATACTTTGTCCAAAATTGAAACTATAGGTAGTATTGGGTTGTAAGGTGTCTTTAATTTTAATGGTTATAAACTTGCTCACACTCGTTGGCGAAATTTGCGGAGCATCCTTCATGGGAGGCGAAACAATCAATTGTTTGTTCACATCTTTTAATTTAATCAGTTCATCAAAAACCAATTTGATTTCGTCACCTTTAAAATCGGTCGAGAAATTTTTCGGAAAACTTTGTATCAAAACCGGTGCAATAGTATCTTTTAACCCGCCGGTGATAGTACCTCTTTTGGCACAACCAATCAACAAGAAAAGGCAGACAATTAGGGACAGATATCTCATGAGCAATTCATAAATTTTACTCCACAAAATAACAATTATATTTAGTGTAAATGAAATGTTTTATCTTTTTGTTAGTATCAATGTGAATAAGCCATCGCTACAATACTTACTTTTGCATTGGGAATACTGCTTAAAACTTTTCCACAAGCCTCTAAAGTTGCACCGGTGGTAATCACATCATCAATGAGCAAAAAGTGTTTTCCATGGTCTTTCTCAGTATAATTTACCCCAAAAGTGGTCTTTTTGTCTTCGGTTCGGTCAAAAAGACTTTTTTTGGTTTGGGTAACAGCATAAATATCACGATGCAAAATACTGTCGTTATAAGGTATATTCAACGATTTAGAAAGAGTCTGACCAAAAGTTGTCAGTTGGTTGTAACCTCGTTCTCTGAAACGTTTCTTGTGAAGTGGCACCGGGATAATTTCGTCAAAAGATTGCTTTTGATGGATTTCTTTTAGCTCTTCTCCGTACCACTGACCAATAAAAGTGCCTATTTCTTGATGACCTTTGTATTTTAGGTGATGGATGATTTTTTGCACGATTCCTTTTTTGTGAAAGTAAAACAGTGCGGAGGCATGTTCGACTTGAATTCTTCCGTAAAAACGTTTCATTAGTTCATTATCTTGCTGATCCAATTGCCGAGTGACAGGCAGCTTGTGAATACAAGCTGTACAAACGATTCCTTCATTGGACAGCAAAAGGTTTTCACAACCCAAACAGACTTTTGGATAGAATAAATTAAGAAGACTTTGAATCATTTGTTCAGTTTTGTGATTTAAAGTTATTAAAAAAATAAGAAAAAGCGTAACTATTTTTTTTAGTAATTTTGATTTTTTTAAATATTGAACTTTAAATAATGAAGTATGTAATCATTCTTGTGCTGATTATAGTTGCAAGAAATAATTGTTTTGCTCAAAATTTTGATATAAAATATTTATTTGAAATCTCTTCCTATCTATATCAATTTAATAAAGAAAGCATTAAGATTAATGTTGGTTTACTAAATAGAAATGGTGAATTATTGACCGATGGGTTTACCGATGGAATTTTGTTTCCTGACGGAAAAGCAAATATTATCAAAGATGACGAATTTGGTTATTTAAATTTCAAAAATGAAATGAATTTGTTCCCAGAGTTTAAAGGAGCTATTTGGCAGGGTGACATTGGTATTGCATTTAAAGAAGATCGCTTACATGCACTAATTGATTTGAATGGAAATCAAATTACTGAATTTAAATATCAAAGAATAGATCGTATAAGTTCTAAATATTTTTTTGTTTTTGAGAATGGTAAATCCAATTATATCAATAGTAAAGGGCAAAAAATATTTAATGACAGTATTGAATTAACAAATCATGGTATATACAATTCAGTTGCTGTTTACAAATCAAAAAACAATAAATTTGGACTAATAAATTGTAACGGGAGATATATAACTGAACCTATTTATGATTTGATTACAGGTGATATTAATTCCCTTTATTGGTCTGTATTTATGAATAACCTTGAAGGAGTAATTGACTGCGATGGAAATTTGATTATTCCTATTGAAAATAAAAGTATTGAATTGTTTAGCCATTTGGATGATAAATTATTTCCAGTAATGAAAAACGACAGCTATGGATATGTAGATACTAAAAACAGACTCATTATACCTTACCAATATGAGTCAGCGTCAACATTCAGAAAAGGAAAAGCAATTGTGAAGGAAAATGGAATTT
>NZ_JBILTE010000173.1:0-5366 GCF_044371705.1 Flavobacterium sp.
AATTGTTGAAATAGGTACGTTGTTTGGGCATACAACTATTTTAATTGCTTCTATTGCCCAACCAGAAATCAAAATTATCACTGTTGATAATTTTAAGTGGAACCCATTTGGACTTTCACCAAGTATGCATAAACTTTTTACTGAAAGAACTCTAAAGTATATTATTGAGCATAGAAGTACAATTTTAGTTAATTCTGATGCTTCACTTTTCTACCAGCAATATAGTGGGGTTAGGCCTTCAATGATTTTTATTGATGCTGATCATAGTTATGCGTCAGTTGTTGAGGATATTAAATGGGCTAAAAAGATAGGCATACCTGTAATTTCAGGTCATGACTTCAGTGATGAGCATCCCGGAATTCAAAAAGCAGTTAAAGAGATTTTTGGCACCAATTTTAGTTTGTACGGCACTGTATGGATCGCACAGAATAGCTAATCAAAATTAATTTTAGTTGAACTTTTTAATAATAAATGAAAATAAGTATAATAGCCGGTGCACGACCCAACTTCATGAAAATTGCTCCTATTATTCATGCATTGCAAGGGGAGCAGCAATCCGGGAGTGCCATTTCCTATCGTTTGGTGCATACAGGTCAGCATTATGATGAGAAAATGAGTACCACTTTTTTCAAGGAACTCAACATCCCGCATCCGGATGTGAATTTGGAATGTGGAGGCGGCACACAAGCTGAACAAACCGCAGCAATCATGATGGCTTTTGAAAAAGAGCTGGCAGCCCATCCGGCAGCTATTGTTTTGGTCGTAGGCGATGTAACGAGCACCATGGCTTGCAGTATCGTAGCAAAAAAAATGCATACCAAAGTGGCTCACGTAGAAGCAGGCATACGTTCGTTTGATTTGACCATGCCGGAAGAAATCAACCGAATGGTAACGGATAGTATCACTGATTATTTTTTTACCACTACCCTTTGGGCGGGTGAGAATCTGCTGCATTTAGGGATACCTCAAGACCGCATTTTCTTTGTTGGTAACGTGATGATTGATACACTGCATCGTCAACGCAAACATTTTAAAAAACCTGAGTTTTGGGAATCCATGCATTTGCAAACTCAAAAGTATTTTGTTTTAACATTGCATCGGCCGGCAAATGTAGACGAAGGACAAAATTTAAAAAATATATTGAACGAAATTATTCAGAATGTTAATGGATTACCCATCCTGTTTCCGATACATCCCCGAACCGCCAAAGTACTGCTGGCTTTGGGAATAGAGAGTCCTAATTTAAAAGTCATTGAACCGCTGGGCTATTTAGAGTTTAATTATTTGGTGGAAAATGCGTTGGCAGTCATCACCGATTCCGGCGGAATTACCGAAGAAACAACCGTTATGGGAATACCTTGCATGACTTTACGAGACAACACCGAACGGCCGGAAACCATTAGTATTGGCACCAACGAATTGCTCGGTACCAACCCAAACGCCATCAAACCCGCCCTGGAAAAACTATTTGCCGGCGATTGGAAAAAAGGCAGCATCCCCGAAAAATGGGACGGTCACGCCGCTGAACGCATTGTACAACAGCTACTTACCTTAGAACCTTAGATCCTTAGTGCCTTAGTACCTCAGCACCTTAAAAAAATGAAAAAAATTCTAATTGTTTCCAATGCTTTCTATCCCGAGAATTCCCCCCGTTCGCACAGAGCAACAGAGTTGGCGAAAGAATTGGTGCGACAATGCCATGCCGTAAAAGTTATCACCCATCGGAGAGACGGAACGGAAGAATTTTGTGATTCGCACGGGATACAATTGAAGGATTTGGGTCAATTAACCTGGCCTGCACCTAGCGTAAAAGGAACAGGAGTGGTTCGTTTGTTTTGGAGAATACTTACCCGATTCAGTGCCCTGTTATTGGAATATCCAATGATTCAACTGATTCCAATGGTTAAAAAAGCATTAAAAGGAGAAAGCGGCTATGATTTGATGATTTCTATTGCAGTACCCTATCCCATTCATTGGGGTGTCGCTTCGGCACAAAGTGCAAAAAAATCCATTGCAAAAGTGTGGGTAGCCGATTGCGGAGATCCGTATATGGGTCAGGAAAACGATACCTTTAAACCGCCCTTTTATTTTGGATGGTTGGAGAAAAATTTCTGTCGGAAAGCCGATTTTATTACCGTTCCAACAGCTGCTTCGATAAAAGGGTATTATCCGCAATTTCACGACAAAATCAGGGTGATACCACAGGGTTTTCGTTTTGAAGACGTAGCATTATATATTGGACCAAAAACCACCAACAAAGTAATCTTTGGATATGGAGGAATGTTTATTCCGGGCAGAAGAGATCCGTCCGAGTTGCTGCATTTTTTAAATTCGTTGGACGAATCCATTGCATTTGAATTCCATGTGTACACCAAAACACCGCAATTGGTAGAACCTTTTGTAAATACTTCCAAAGGTAGAATCCTACTAAAGCCGGTATTGGAACGCTCTGCTTTATTATATGAAATGAGCAAAATGGACTTTGTAGTAAATTTTGAAAACGTAGGAACCGCTCAAACACCCAGCAAATTGATTGATTATTTTATTATTAAAAAGCCTATACTATCCATCAAATTTGGTGATTTAAAGAAAGAGATAATTATGGAATTTTTACATGGTAATTATGTCCATGCGATAAATATTGAAAATCCCGAACAGTATAGAATCGAACGTGTGGTGCACGATTTTTTAAATTTGATTGTAAAAGACTAGGTTGAAGAACTTTCTACTTTTATTTTTTATTTCACCTTTCATCGCATGTGTGCAGGGTTTTAAGCACTACAAACAGGAATGGGCGAAAAACTGTATCATGCTCTTTGTTGCATTTTATGGTTTTACCATGTATAATCCGGAAGGCTTTGATTCAAGTAGGTATGCAGATAAATTAAAGGTATTACATAAGTCGCAACTGAATTGGGATACTTTTACAGATTCTTTTTACGATGAGGAGGGTGCCTCATTAGATTTGTATCAGCCACTAATCACCTATTTAGTTGCTCTTTATTCAGAGAACACCCATCTTTTATTTGCAATATTTGGTCTGATTTACGGGTATTTTTATTCGCGAAATATTTGGTTGTTATTGGCTCTTAATTCAGAACCACAGATGAACCGATACCAGTGGATTTTGATTTTTACGTTTGCATGTATTCTCGGTTTTTGGGCATTAAATGGTTTACGTATGTGGACCGCTGCTCATATTTTTTTTTATGGATCATTTTTGTATTTATTTCATGATCAAAAAAAAGGGTTGGTAATAGCAGCAACGAGTATTCTTGTACACTTTTCATTTCTATTCCCGGTTGGATTATTAGCAGTGTTTTTGATTGTAAAATTGCCTTGGCGGGTGTTGTATCTGTTGTTTATCGCAAGTTTTTTTATATCAACACTTAACATTGAGGTTTTTCGAACACTTTTAGAAAACAATGCACCGGATTTTTTACTGCCTAAAGTGAATACATATGTTGGTGAAGAGTATATAGAAGGGCTTTCGGAAGTAGAAGAAGCAGTATGGTACATTACCTATTTGTCTCAAAGTTTAACGTGGTTCATTGTGGTCATGATAAGTATCATTTATTTTTCAAATTTAGTTACATTTAAAACCAATCAAGCTTTTTCTAATTTATTTGGTTTTACGCTATTATTTTTGTCGATATCTAATTTTATATCAATCATACCCTCGGGTGGTCGATTTTTGATCATTGCCCAGCTTTTCTCATTGGCATTAATTTATTTGTTTTATGTGCGTTACACTACAAAAATATATAGTAAATGGATGGTGTATTTAACACCACTTTTGCTTTTTTATATAATCGTATCCATTCGGATATCTTTTGATACGTTAACTGTTGATACGATTTTATCAAATCCTATTTTTGCGGTTTTTGTTAAAATTGGAACGCCTGTTATTGATTTAATTAAATGAGTTTAAAAACGACCCTTGTCAGAAATATTTCAAACTTGCCGGGTGCACGGATGGCTCGGAAAATTGTGGTCATAGAGAGCGATGATTGGGGGAGTATACGCATGCCTTCGCTGGAAGTGTATGAAAAATTAAAGTCCAAAGGTTTAGACATGGACTCCGGAGATTCTAAAAGATACAATCAAAACGATTCTCTAGCTACTGCTGAAGACTTCAAGGAACTATATAGTTTGTTGCGGTCTTTTACAGATTATAAAAATAATCATCCTGTTTTTACAGCAGTTTCCTTAGTGGCAAATCCCAATTTTGAAAAAATTAAGAAGCATCAGTTTAAAGAATATTATTGGGAGCCGTTGCCGATAACTTTAGAAAAGTATGGTTGCGAAGGCGTTTTTCAGCTGTGGCAGGAGGGCATCAAAGAGAAACTTTTTATACCGCAGTTTCACGGCAGAGAACATTTAAATGTAGCTACTTGGATGCGTGAACTACAAAATGATAATCAAGAAGCATTAATGGCATTTGAGGAGAACATGTGGGGTTTCACCAATAAACATCCACTAGGAATAAGTTACCAAGCAGCTTTTGATTTAGAATGGGTAGAAGATTTAGTCATTCAAAAGGAGGTGATTGAAAGTGGGTTGGAGTTATTTGAGCAACTCTTCGGGTATAAAGCACGTTTTTTTGTCCCACCAAACGGTCCTTTTAATAACTCATTAGAAGCAATTGCAGCAAAAAAAGGTATTGAATACATGTCTGCATCTAAAATTCAATTAGAAGTTTTAGGCGATGGGAATACCCAAAAAAAATACCATTGGCTGGGGCAAAAAAATGCTGTTGGGCAACACTATATTACCAGAAATTGTTTCTTTGAACCGGGTCAAGAAGGAAAGGATTGGATTGCAAGTTGTTTAAAAGATATCGAAATTGCGTTTCGCTGGAAAAAACCGGCAGTTATTAGTTCGCATCGGGTAAACTATATTGGAAGATTGAATTCGCTAAACAGAACAAATGGGTTAAATGCCCTAGGCTATTTACTCGAGTCAATACTAAAAAAATGGCCGGATATTGAATTTAAAACAAGTACGGAACTTGGAGATATTCTAACTGCAAAACACTAAATAGGCAATAGAATTGCATTGAAGCAAAGTATAAAATCATATCTCTCAGCTACTAAAATTAATTGGAAAGGGCAAAAGCTCTCTGCAAAGTTGGTCATTATTGAATCCGACGATTGGGGAGCAATTCGCACCCCATCTAAAGAGGCTTTAAAGGCATTTCAAAAGAAAGGTTTAGACATTGCAAACAGTGTTTATAAAGTGGATGCTTTAGAAAGCGAAAGTGATTTAACCAATTTGTTTGAAGTAGTAGGTAAATACAAAGGGAGTGATGGTCTACCGGCAAAAATTACCGCCAATTGCATTATGGCAAATCCGGATTTTCAAAA
>NZ_JBILTE010000174.1:0-5364 GCF_044371705.1 Flavobacterium sp.
CAAAGCAAATGAAAGCATGAATGCAAAAACTATGAATTTGTTCATTTTGGCATTCACAAAAAACAACGTTAGAATGATGGCAATTGGGAAGTGGTGCACCGCAATTCCGTATGCCAAATTTGTGTTTTCATATATAGGAAATCCTTCTAACAACGCATGAATACATAAACTAATGAACAACAACCACGGAATTTGATGTACTTCATTGTTTTCATCGGTATGCACGTGAACGTGACCGTGTTCGGCACCTTTAGAGAAAAATTCTAAGACTATTTGGAACAAAATTCCAATCATAATAAAAACACCCACCGGAATAGACGAATGAACTTGTTCGCCTTCATGAACATGGTGGGAATCTTCAAACAACTCAGGAAGTAAATGCAAAACCGTCAGCGAAAGCAAAAAAGCTCCACTAAACGCCAATAATAATTTGATGTTTTTTTTCTTTTGAGGTTTCAAGAACAAGGCAATCAAAAACCCTAAGATGACAGCTGAAAAAGTAATAATATACTGCATTATTTAAAGATCAAAATTAAACGTTCAGATTGAGCTTTATAGAATTTTCGGAGTTTGTAATCACCAAAAACATCTAATAAGTAAATGTCGGCTTCTTCCATCATTTTTTCAAAATCAGCTAATCGTAAGGCTTGGACTTTTTCAGTAAAGTGAAAATCTTCTCCTTTGTCAGAAAATGAAATTTCTTTATAAATGTAATTGTTTTTTTCATAGCGTTTGATATGAAAATCAATACCATCCACTGTTTTTGTTTCTTCGGGAATTAAATTTTCCAACACCTGATCAACATTCATAAAGTCAATCACAGCAAAACCATATTCTGATAAACTGTCGCGAATTGCTTTTAGCGTTGTTAAATTATCTGCATCATCTTCAAAATACCCAAAACTGGTAAACAAATTGAAAATTGCATCGAACTTTTCTTCAAACGAAATTCGCATGTCGTGTACTTGAAAATGCAATTTGTCATTGGATGATTTTGAGGCTTCCGTGATACTATTTTCAGACAAATCAGCTCCGGTTACATCAAATCCTAATTGATTAAGATAAATAGAATGACGACCTTTTCCACAAGCAAGATCTAAAATTTTTGCGTCTTCAGGCAAATTTAAATAATGGGTTAGATTATCCATAAAAATCTGGGCTTCATCATAATCTCTGTCTTTGTAGAGTATGTGATAATAAGGTGTGTCAAACCAGGAGGCATACCAGTTATTATTTGTGGGTTGCATCCCGACGTTTCGGGAGCGGGGTAGAGGTTTTATAGAATCTGACATTAATTGAATAGATACTTTAGGAACGTGCAAATTTAGTGTATTTTTGCCAAGTTTTACAGATTTAATAGTCATGGAAAAGAATTTTAAGATGGTTGCCAAAACCTTTTTTGGTTTTGAAGAGATTTTAGCGAAAGAAGTACAGCAGTTAGGCGGACAAGATGTGCAAACCGGAACACGGGTGGTGACCTTTTCCGGCGATAAAGGATTTATGTACAAAGCTAATTTATCCTTGCGAACGGCTCTTAAAATTTTAAAACCCATCAAATGGTTTAAAGTGTTTAACGAAAAGAGTTTGTATGATGGAATTTCAAGCATCGATTGGAGTCAGTTTATGACCGAAAAGCAAACATTTGTGGTAGATGTGACTCTGTATTCGGAAGCATTTAATAACTCGCAATTTGTTGCTTTGAAAACCAAAGATGCGATTGTGGATCAATTCAGAGCCAAATCAGGTGTTCGTCCGAGTATCGATAAAGATTTTCCTGATTTACGAATTCATATACATTTAGATCGCGACCAATGCACGGTTTCTTTAGATACTTCCGGTGAATCGTTACACCAACGAGGTTATCGTTCGGCGACTAATATTGCTCCAATCAATGAAGTTTTAGCAGCAGGAATGTTGCTTCTTTCCGGTTGGGAGGGAACTTCTCACTTTTTAGATCCGATGTGCGGGAGCGGAACCATTTTAGCGGAAGCTGCGATGATTGCATGCAATATTCCGGCAAACATTAACCGAAAAGAATTTGCTTTTGAAAAGTGGAACGATTGGGACAATGATTTATTTGACCAAATCATTGATAGTTTGATGAAGAAAACGAGAGAGTTTCACTATACCATCAAAGGCTTTGACAAAGCTCCAAGTGCCGTTCGAAAAGCTCAAGACAATATTCAAAATGCTAATTTGGATGATTATGTGACCATTGAGCAAAAAGACTTTTTTGAAACAGAGAAGCAAACAGAAGGTCCCCTGCAAATGGTTTTTAATCCGCCGTATGGCGAACGTTTGGATATAGATATGGAACGTTTTTACAGAGAAATTGGCGATACGTTTAAACAAAGTTACCCTAATACTCAGGCCTGGTTTATCACAGCCAACTTAGAAGCATTGAAGTTTGTTGGATTGAAACCTTCGCGAAAAATAAAATTATTCAACGGAAAATTAGAAGCTCGGTTGGTGAAATATGATATTTATGAAGGAAGTAAACGCACGAAGTTTCAGAATAGGGAAGAGGAATAATTAACCTAAGCTAAATTTTTAAAATCAATAATTGAAAATTTATATCCGGATAATGCGTCTTATATGTCATAGTATGTGCTTCTAATTACCTTTTTAAATTGCCTTACACCTGCAACAATTAACACATGAGTACCTAACTTTTTTATGAAACTTCAAGGTTTATATATAAATTTACAATACTTTAAATAAGTTAACCCAATAGCAAATGCAACGGCTAGATGATTTGAGTTTATATTTACAAAATCTGTCAGTATTTGATAGTTCATTCTGCAGGAGCTACAATTCTATATTTTTGAGCAATGCGGACCTTTTACTTGCGGATCTACCGATTTCCTTCTGTGCAAGAATAGCAATAAATGCAGGACCTTTAAAAATTCAAATACTGTAATGAGTCAGATAACGACAAGCACTTTTTTTAAGGTGGAAGCAATTCCAAATAGATATTGGGCATTTAAGCAAATGCAACTTGGACATCTAGAATTAAAAAATGTTCCAGGGCTTATTTTCTATAAATTATTAGGCTCAGGAGCCAAAAATGGCTTTAGTGCTATCCCTAATTTTGGAACTTACGTACTTTTTTGTGTATGGGAATCGGAAGATTTTGCAGCGACTTTTTTTACGGAAAATGGCTTTTTTAAAGCGTATCAAAATCGGAGTGTCGAACATTTTACGGCCTATTTGCATGCTGCAGATATTCACGGATTTTGGAATGGTAGGCAACCGTTTGAAAAAACTGCTACACTTGACTTAGACAAACCTGTTATTGTGCTGACTCGTGCGAGTATACGATTCAGAAAATTATGGTCTTTTTGGAGTAAAGTCGGAACAGTAAGTCAAAGCTTAAGTGGCTATGATGGACTGGTTTTATCTATTGGTGTTGGCGAATGGCCCCTTATTCAGCAAGCTACCATCAGTATCTGGCAAACACAAGCGGAGATGATGGATTATGCCTATAAAAATCCGAAACATCGCGAAGTAGTTTTGCTCACTCGCAAGCTTAATTGGTACAAGGAAGAAATGTTTGCTCGGTTTGCTCCTTACAAATTTGTGGGTGTGTGGGAGGGAAAAAATGCTGCTGCTATTTTACAGAAGAAGTAGGTCATTCATTTTATTGAACGAGACCATTTTCGAGAATAAAATACTTACGGTTGTGTCTTGCACTATTTTTTTAGTTAAATATGGTCAAATTTAACTTTTTAAAATTGTTACTAATTATTTTAAAAAATATAATTCAATAACCCATATTTTTTTTATTTGTTTAATATATTTGCATATATTTTAAACAAAAATGGAATTACAGAGCGAACCTAAAAGGGCTGTGGTCATCGGTTCGGGTATTGCAGGTATTGCAAGTGCAATTCGTCTTCAACAAAAAGGATTCAACGTGACGGTATTTGAAAAAAACGCATATCCAGGCGGTAAACTTTCAGAGTTTCGTTTAGGCAATTATCGTTTTGATGCTGGCCCTTCATTGTTTACGATGCCTCATTTTGTAGATGAATTATTTGAATTATCAGGCAAAAATCCAAGGGACTACTTTACTTATGTAAAACATAATAAATCGTGCCATTATTTTTGGGATGATGGCATAGCTCTTGAAGCCTCCGGCGATCGAACCACTTTTTCCAAGCAAGTTTCTGAAATATTTTTTACGCCGCACGGAATCATTGAAAAAAAACTTTTGAAGGCTGCCTTTATAAATGACACCATTGGAAATTTATTTTTAGAACAAAGTTTACATACTATTAAAAATTTCTTTAATCGTAAAACTCTTAAGGCAATTTTAAAAATAAAAGATTTAGACATCAATCAATCTTTGCATGCAACCAATGTAAAAGATTTGCAGCATCCCAAATTAGTTCAATTATTTGATAGATATGCCACCTACAATGGTTCAAATCCTTATAAGACTCCGGGAATAATGGGTATTATTCCGCATTACGAATACAATGTGGGCACTTTTTTTCCCACAAAGGGAATGAACAGTATTACCACTTCGTTGGTTCAACTTGCTGAGGACATCGGTGTAAAATTTGAATACAATAGTCAAGTAGAACAAATACTTCTTAGTTCCTCCGATAATGAAGTCAAAGGGGTGAAAGTTGACAACCAGACTATTTTTGCAGAAATTGTATTTAGTAATATGGACGTATATTTTACTTATCATAAATTAATACCTCAGATTAAAATTCCAAAAAAAACTTTATCGCAGGAGCGATCGAGTTCGGCAATCATATTCTATTGGGGTGTGAAGAAAGAGTTTCAAGCGTTAGACTTACATAACATCTTTTTTACCGATAATTATAAGCAAGAGTTTACATGTCTTTTTGACGATAAAACGATGTATAGTGACCCAACAGTTTATATTAATATTTCGTCAAAATTAGCCAAAAATGATGCTCCACAGGGTGCTGAAAATTGGTTTGTAATGGTAAACGCACCATCTAATTGTGGTCAGAATTGGGATGAGTTGATCGCGAATACGAGAAACAATATCATTGCCAAAATTAATAACCGATTATCTACTTCATTGCAAGATTTAATAGAATATGAAGAAATTCTCGATCCGCGAACGATTGAAAGCAAGACGTCTTCTTATCAAGGTTCACTTTACGGAACCGCAAGTAACAATAAATTCGCAGCATTTTTAAGACACCCTAACTTTAAAAAAAATGTTAAAGGTTTATATTTTGTCGGTGGAAGCGTGCACCCGGGGGGCGGTATTCCACTTTGTTTAATGAGTGCTAAAATTGCGTCTAATCATGTTAAGTAGTAAGTATAATTTGAAATTTTATATTTCAGTTGCTGTTTTGGTTGCCTTTTACACATCAG
>NZ_JBILTE010000175.1:0-5353 GCF_044371705.1 Flavobacterium sp.
GGCCATTTACTTTTATACCTATACTATTTTAAATCCAAAGTTTAAGTATCGTACCATTCATTTGCTGCACCTACTTCCTTTTTTACTGAATTTTATAGAGCTTTTACCTTTTTACTTGAGTTCTCCAGAAACGAAGGTTGCTAATTATTTAGTGTTCTTAAATAAAGGAAGTGTCATTATGCCTTTTCATTACTTAATGAAAACATTTCTTTTTTCAATCTATTTCTTCGCACAATTTTTTTTATTAAAAAAATACAGACTTGTAGAGTTGATTCAAAACAAAACCAACTCTTATCTCTTCTATTGGTTTATCATTTACATGAGCAGTCAGTTTATTTTAATTTCAGGCATATATTTAGACCTAATTACGGGACTGAAACTGTTTGCAGATCCCTATCGGTTTTCGATGTTAATGATGACATTTTTTCATTTTTCTGTAATAATTGGTTTGCTATTATTCCCCGAACTATTATACGGAACTCTCGCTATAGATACTGCAGTTACAGAAAAATACAGACGGTCAAAACTTACAGATGCGGACAAAAACCAAATTCTAAATCTACTATATGGTTTTATCATGAGAGAAGATAAACCTTATTTGAATGAAAAAATCACCCTCGCCGAGGTATCAAAATTATTAAATGTAGGTCCTCATCAAATTTCACAGGTGATTAACGAAAAAACAAATTTTAATTTTAATGATTTTATCAATTGTTATCGAATTGAAGAATCTAAAAAACTTTTGATTTCTGCCTCCCATTCAAATTTGACTATTGATGCTATTGCTCAAAAAGCGGGATTTAATTCAAAATCAGCTTTTTACAGAGCTTTTAAAAAAAATTCAGGAATTACGCCTAAAGAATTTATTGAAGCAAGGACTCGGGAACCGCTCACTCATTCGATGTAGTACTATTATTGATTATAGCCCAAGCGTCGCAACTGAAAGGCATTGCTACGCCAATCCTTACTAACTTTCACATACAATTCGATGTGGATTTGTTTGCCGAAGAATTTTTCTAAATCGGCACGGGCTTGCATACCTACTCTTTTTAAAGCCTCTCCTTTGTGTCCGATGATGATTCCTTTTTGCGTATCGCGTTCAACCATGATGATGGAACGAATTCGGATGATGTTTTCATCTTCTATAAATTCTTCGGTTTCCACCTCAACAGCGTATGGAATTTCTTTATCGTAATTGATTAGGATTTTTTCACGAATGGTTTCGTTGACAAAAAAACGTTCGGGTTTGTCGGTCAACGCATCTTTTGGGTAATACGGTGGTGATTCAGGAAGCAATTCTAAAATGCGATTAAAAACCTCTTTCACGTTAAAGTTTTCCAAAGCAGAAATTGCAAATATTTCACCATTGGGAACTTTTTCTTTCCACATCGAAACTTGTTCTTCAAGTTGTTCCTGATTGGATTTATCTATCTTATTCAACAACAATAAAACCGGGATATCGGTGTGTATGATTTTATTAAAAAAAGCCTCGTCTTTTAATTCTTTCTCGCCTATCTCAACCATGTATAACAACACATCGGCATCTTCAAAAGCCGACTTGACAAACTGCATCATCGATTCCTGCATTTCATAGGCCGGTTTAATAATTCCAGGCGTATCCGATAAAACCACTTGAAAATCTTCCCCATTTACAATACCAAGAATACGGTGACGCGTGGTTTGTGCTTTAGAAGTAATTATGGATAATTTTTCTCCAATGAATGCATTCATTAAAGTTGATTTACCAACGTTTGGATTTCCGATGATATTAACGAACCCTGCTTTGTGTGACATGTAAAATCTTTTTGCAAAGGTAAGTAATCCTGAGGAATCTATTCAACTATTCCCGTTTACAAACTCGTTGACTATTTTGCCAAAAAAAAACCATCCGAAACGGATGGTTGTATGCATAGGTTGAGATAAAATTTACTCAGCAGCAACCAATTTACTGGCACTGCGGTAAACGAACTCGTTATATATATGTCTGCGTGCAAAACGAGCAGGTGATTCGGCATTCACTAATTTAATGTACGTTACTTTTGGTACACCAAAGTACTCAAAGGTATTACCGTCTAAAAAGTTGATATACAATACCCCATTTTCGAAATAAAAATCAAGAATACCTGAAGTGGTGGTTGTTTTTAAATACTCTTCTTTTACTTTTTCCTGCGTTTCAGGAGCGATGCTCACTAAAAAGTGGTAGGCTTCAATAATTTCTTTGCTGCGTTCTTCAGCTGCATGACGTTCGTCAGCATCGGCAATAGTATCCGGATGAATATCCTTCATACTGTTGCGGTAAATAGTCTTCAATTCTTTCAGCGTAGCTGTTTTGGTTACGTCAAGTAATTTACGGTATTCGGCGATTTTCTTTGAATTCATAAGTATACACTCGTGACTAACACGATTTAAAATTTTTGCAAAAGTAGTCTTTTTATTTGAATAGTTACTATCAAATTAATAATCAAGTAGTTGATTCAAAAAAAAAATAGCTTTGAGTAAGAACTACTTTTGAACTAAAAGCAACTTTGTTAAATCAGCCAATATATCCAAATCAAAACTATTAAATATATAATTGTAAAAAACAAGTTTCAAATTATTACCTTCATATAATTTTATTTTAATTTTACCTCTCGCTAACAATTAGTTAATTTAGCATTATTTTGATATGAGCTTTTTACTTAAACCAGTAGATTCCGTTGACTCAATCAGTCGAGAAGATTTTAAAAAGAACTATTTAATCCCCAGAAAACCATTAATCATTAAAGGCCTAACAAAAGATTGGCCTGCTAGAGAAAAATGGAGCACCGATTATTTCAAACAAATTGCGGGTGATATCGAGGTAGATTTAGTTGATAATTCGAAAGCCGATCCAAATAAAGTGATAAATGCAAAAATCGCTCGAATGAAATTTGGCGAGTATTTAGATTTAATTACCCGAGAACCAACCGACTTACGTATCTTCTTTCTAAACCTTTTTAAACATTCGCCCGAACTTCTCAACGATATTAAAGTGCCCAAAGAATTAATGGGCGGGTTTATTGAAAGCATGCCTGCGATGTTTTTTGGAGGCACCAAAGCCATTACGTTTTTACATTACGACATTGATTTGCCACATTTATTTCATACGCATTTTGGAGGAAGAAAACACATTATCCTTTTTGATAATAAATGGAAAAAACGATTGTATTGCATTCCAAACACTACTTATGCCTTGGAAGACTATGATGTTGCGAATCCGGATATTGAAAAATTTCCCGCTCTAAAAGGCGTGCAAGGATATGAAGTTTTTTTAGAACACGGTGACACATTATTTATGCCTACGGGAATGTGGCATTGGATGCGATATATTGATGGTTCTTTTTCGTTAACACTTCGTGCTTGGGACCAATCGATTACCCGAAAAATGGAAAGTGTCTGGAGTTTATTTATGCACGGAGCTGTGGATAGTCTTTTAAAACTGACATTTAAGTCAAAATATGCTCAATGGAGAGAAAAACTGGCTGTCAAAATTGCTGAAAAGGCTCTTAAAAATGGACAACCTAAAAACTAAATATAAATAAATTTCACTATTGTTTTTAAGTTATTTAACTAGTAGGAAAAGGAACTGCTTCTATCGATGTACCATTTCAGTTCTTTTTCCAATTTTTTCAATTTGTAAATAGTATTGATATTTTTCTGCAACCGAACAAATGCTGTCTCACTTTTTACTACGTAATCAAAAGCATTGTGGTGCATGCAACTTACGGCTACATCAATTTTGTCTTGTTCAGACAGCATGATTACCGGTAGTTCGGGTTGTAATTCTTTGATGATATCTAATGTTGTAATTCCGTCCATTGCATTTTTATCAACGCCGTCTAAAAAATAATCCAAGATGATAACATCGGGTAAATGATCCAATGCAGCAATGCAAAGTTCTCCGGTGGCATAGGTTTCAATTTCAAAATCGCCATGAAGCATGAATTCAATTTCCAATGATTTTAAGAAAACCGCATCGTCATCAACCAAAAAAAGTTTCACTTTATTTTTAGTTTTCATTTGTAGTAGTGTTTAGGGTATATAATTCTTTTTCTAACTCGTTGCAAGATTGTAAACAAACGCGTTCCAAAGAAACAATAAGCTCTTCCATATTCGGAGCTTGTTCCATGGTGTCGGCATATTGTTGCACTTTTTTGGCTAGTTCAGTAAATTCAGAACTGATTCCCATAATGGCAAAGGAAGGGATCATTTTATGAACGGTTGCTTTCAAAAGATGCCAATCTTTTTCTGAATAACTCTTCACCATTGTTTGAACCAATGGCGGTGTTTGTTTTAAATAGGCGTGAATCATATCCGAAATAAGTTTCGGGTTTGATTGCGTTAATTTATTCAAATAACTCATGTCTACATAGCGAATGGTATCTTCTGAAACAGCTGTACCTTTTTCATGATCGATAATCAATACCGGTTTTGTCATTAAACCAACGAGTTTTGTGTACAATAAGCGTTCGTCAACCGGTTTAGATATGTAGTCGTTCATTCCTACTTCTTTACATCTGGCTACATCTACGGTGGTTACATCGGCTGTTAAAGCAATAATCGGGATAGTTAATTTTAATGTTTCCCGAATATAAGTGGTTGCTTCAAAACCGTTCATCTCAGGCATTTGTAAGTCCATCAGCACAATATCATAAGTAGTGGTTTCTAATTTTTCAACGGCCAATTTTCCGTTCGCTGCGATATCACATTCAAAACCGAAATCGTCCAACAAGGTTTTCATCAATAATTGATTCAATTCCATGTCTTCTACCACCAAAATTTTGGTGTTTTTAATATCGGTATTCAAAGGAATTATTTCCGGATCAATAACCGCTTCGGCAGTTGTTTTATCAAAATCCAACACAAAACTGAAGGTAGAACCTACATCAGGAGTACTATCCACTTCGATAGTTCCTCCTTGTGCATTCACCAATTGTTTCACAATTGCCAGACCCAAACCAGTACCACCAAATAAGCGAGAAGTACTGCTTGTTGCTTGTTGAAAATTGTCAAAAATTGAAGTAATCTTATTCGATTTAATTCCAATACCCGTATCTCTTACTGAAAATTGTAAACTAACTTTATCTCTTTCATCAGAGAGTAATTTGACCGTTAAAGTAATTGAACCTTTCGTAGTAAATTTTACCGCATTACTAATTAAATTCAAAATGATTTGATGCAAACGAACCGAATCTCCTAACAATACTTCGGGTATTTGTTCGTCGTAGTAGGTTAGTAATTTCAGATTTTTTTCCTGCACTTTAATTTCAAACAAATGCAACATGGCCATGATGGACAGTTTCAATTTAAAAGGTGTTTTTTCAAACTCCATCCG
>NZ_JBILTE010000176.1:0-5326 GCF_044371705.1 Flavobacterium sp.
ACGATTTAATAGGCCAAATACCGGATCTTCAAAAGTTGCTTCCGGATGGTAGTAAGAAGCCATGCTGGTTGCATCACCTTGTTGGAAAGCGGTGTAAAATCGCTTGATGGTTAGTCTATTTGAAATCATCACTCCAATCTTTAGTAGTTATTGAAGTAATTTTATCTTCATTATTGATGGTTACCCTCAATTCCTTAACGCTATGTTTTTTTTCATAATCACATTTGTAACGAAAAATAGTTAGCTTTTCTTTTTCCATTCGATAGGCTTCCATCAACTGCATGTCGTTGAATTTTCCAAAACCACGTAAGATGTTTTGACAAGTTAGTGATATGCTTTCACGTGTCATTTTCTGGATCACTTGCGATGTTGCTTCTTCGGTTATGAAAGGCTTAAAAGCAGAGGTGTTGCAAGTCATCAAGACTCTTTTACCTAACTCGTAGGTTCTGCTTTTTTGTAATGAGTTAATTTCTGTGTTGTTGAGTTTCACAACACTTGGTTTTTTGAGTTCAGGCGGAAGAGCGGTTTTTTTTGTTTGACATCCTACCAAAAGTAATAGGCAACATGCAATTGTTATTTTTTTCATGTGTGTAGGTTTAATAATAACTTCGGATCAGGACAATTCTCGAGGTAATAGTTCAATTTGCTCTTGCTGCACACGCCAGGATAATCACCATGATAATCACCCAAATCCCTTATAATTTGAAAATGCAAATGTGGGGCATAATCTCCATTTACATCCGATGTACCCAGAGAGGCAATTGCTTCGCCTTTGGATACCTGTTGACCGATTTTTAAAGGAGTGATACTTTCTAACGATAAATGTCCGTAAAGCGTATAAAAAGTATAATTATTTAACACATGTTCCAACAGTATGGTCGGACCGTAATCGCCTAAATTGTTATTATTTTGAAAGCTGTGTACCTGACCGTCTAACGCCGCAAGTACTTTTGTACCCGCTTCAATCCATAAATCCAAACCAATATGTATGTTGCGTTCCTCCGTTTGTTCGTTGTTAAAAATAGTACTCCGTTGGTATAAGTTGCGGTGTTCTACATAGCCACCAAAAGCTATATTTCCTTGATGCTCTGTTAGGTATTCATTGATGTGATTTTCATAATCAACTGCTGTTTTTAACTTTAGTTTTGCTAAGCTAGTATTGGTTATAGATAAATCAATTGGCACATATTCGGCAAGGGATATAGATGCATCCATTACAAAAACGCTGGTTTGGGAAGCTAATAATTGTTCAAAATCTGTCATAGTATCAAAGGTACGCATTACTGCTGAATTTTTTGTGTTATCGAATTGCTCTTGATTTAAACAAATTGTTAGTTAATTAAAAATAAATATTTTGACAGAATTCATTCCTTTCAACTACTTTTGCCTTTAAATTATCATCTATGCTTGTTTGGACGCTATTTATCTCTGCAATTTTATTGTTTTTGGCTTTAGATTTGGGAGTTTTTAATAAAACTCCTCATATTATCAAATCAAAAGAAGCCGGTATTTGGACCGGTATTTGGGTAACCTTGTCTTTTTTGTTTTCAGGTTTGATTTATTGGTTGTATCAAAACAATCACATTGATAACCCTGAAAATTATACACCCGCCATTGCTTCCATGAAGTTTATTACAGGTTATTTAATTGAACTCTCCTTGAGTGTTGATAATATCTTTGTTATTGCAGTGATTTTCACTTCATTTAAAATTCCGCAAAAATACCAGCATCGCGTGTTGTTTTGGGGAATTATCGGAGCTTTGGTCTTCCGTGGATTAATGATTTTTCTAGGTGTCAAACTCATACAAGAATTCAGTTGGATGACCTATGTTTTTGGTGGATTTTTGTTGTTTACTGCCGCTAAGATGTTGTTTAAAAATGACGAGGAACAATTCAATCCGAAAAAATCTTTCGTCTATAGAAATCTACGAAAAGTAATGCCCATTACAATGCACATGGATGGCGAGCATTTTTTTGTGCGTCGCCGACATATTTTAGCGGCTACACCTTTGTTTGTGGCTCTAGTTGTTATTGAATTAATGGACATTTTGTTTGCTTTAGATAGTGTTCCGGCAATACTTGCCATCACTCCTGATCCATTTTTGGTGTTCAGTTCTAATATATTTGCAATATTGGGCTTGCGTTCAATGTACTTCTTTTTGTCGCACATGCTCGATAAATTCGCTCATTTGGAATACAGCTTGATTGCCATTCTGACTTTTGTTGGAGTAAAAATGCTTTTTGTGCATCATTACAAGTTTCCGGAGTGGGTGTCACTTGGTTTTATTGCATTAGCATTGGCTGTGGGGATTATAGTATCACTACGTTCCAAAACAGTTGGTCAAGAAGAGTAATTGGCTGGGCATGCCTTACAAAAATTCAAAGAATTAACAAATTTCAAATACTAAGGAATCCTTCGGACCGTTACTATATTGTTTTTTGTTATTTTCGTTAGTTTATTTCGAAGAGTGGCTGGTAAAGTCACTCTTTTATTTTAGCTGTATACTTCTTTAAAAGCGTTCGAAATCACACCTTTGTCTAATTAAGAATTTTAGTATTTCAAATCGTTCGTCATTGAACGATTTTTTATTCCTTTTAACAGATTTATTTTTTTTAAAACTTTTACTTATTTACTTTTAAGCCACCATAGAATTAGTAGGTTAAGATCATGGTAAATTTGGGGCAAAAAGGATACGCAATGCGTATCCTTTTTTCATGGTAGCTATGCAGTTTTTTTCTTGGCAAGTAGCCAGCCTAGGTATGCCATTGGTAAATAGGCTATCGCCAAATCAAGAATGTCAAACCAAAGTGGTGATGGTAGAATGATGACCATATAAATACCTGCTACCAGGTAAAATAATCCTACCACCATAGCCAATTTAAATCCATTGTTGGGTGAAATTTTTGCCGCTACAAAAGCACCAACGAGTGTACCAAAAGCATGGGCTAAAAACGGGAACAAAAAATGCTTTGGCTCATATAAAAGAATGACAGCTTGTAGGCCTTCAGTTGTTGATGTGTCTGCTCCTTCAGGCAAAGGAATAACAAATCCGCTAATCATGATTAGTGAGCTATTTACGAGGCTTCCTACAATTAATCCGGCAATTACAGCCAGCACATTTCGAAGAATCGGATTCATACCTTGATTTTTTTAGTGGTTAGTGAAGCTAAATTACTAAAAAAATAAAGTCACTACACAAAAACTATAGTAAGGTTTTATGTAGCAACTTTAGTTGGTCTTTTAGGATAAGTCTTTAATGAAGGTGACGCATACTCTTAGGAAGCTAATTTAATTTACCCTGAATTTCTTTTACCCATTTTTCAGCAAACAATAATTCACCCCCCATAATCATACTTTCATCCGCATTGTAAATAGGTAAGGAGATATCCTGCTGATGTGAAATTTTTGAATGAAAGACTATATTCAATTTTTGAATTACTTGGTGTTTATCTTTTGATTGAGTATCGGTTGTTTTTACTACTTGACAACTTTTAAAATCAGCCAACGGAATGGCTTGCTTAATTGTGAGGTCTTTTGTTTTTTTATAAAAGAATACTCTATTTTCGGTAGCACTGTGTGCCAATGCCATATCACCGCAAAATTCGTACGACGTAATTTTTGTAGTCGGGTCGGCTGACATGCTTTTGATAATTTGTTTTTTATGTTTTTTATTCGTGTAACTGAACCATAAAAAAGGTGCAATACACAAGGCTGTAATGAACAGACCTATGAGGGTGGTTCCTAATTCCATTTTTTTGTTTTTTGAATGATAAATAAATAATAGTTTGAAAATGTAGACGTACATTTTCATTTTCGATGAACAGAGGGATTTCTGCGGAAATCCACTTCATTTATTTTATTTACCAGAAATAATGGGAAGGAAAAAGCAGGTCCAATGCACGAAAAGGTATTGGAAAAAAGCGTAAAAAATTGTGGTACTGTACACTCGAAATTTCAAGAACGGTTTCTACTTCCGTAGTGATTCCTCCAAAAAATTTTGAAAGTGTTTTACAAACCGGCACCACGGGATTGGGTGTGTAATTTACAGATGCACTTTTGGGCTCAGTAAAGCAATACAATGCATTGGAAACCGCTTTAAAGGAGGAGGCCTCTTTTTCAGTAGTAGGCGTTGAAAAGTCGGTATGTGAATTAGCATAAATAGCTACATTGCCTATTAAAAAATAAAAGACAATGAGTAAAACACCTGATAGGAATGAACTGCTTCTTTTCACGATGCAAATGTAGGGGGATTTTTTAATAATAAATGGGAAGGAGGATGTTTTATAATGAATTATTGAATAACTATAAAATTTACTTGATTAGCTTACAGTTAACTAAAAATAGATTACCCAAAATATTTAATCATGATTTACATATTAAAAGTAGTCCTTTTAATATGGAAAGTACTAAGAATAAATAATCCTACCAATTCTTTGAACAATAAAATAGTAATTAAAAGATATTATTCCCCAAAAACCGAACCCAAAAACGCAGCTCGCATCAATTCTCCTTGCTCCGGAAGTGCATAAAGTATGCTCGCTGTTAGTTCTTGATTGTTTTCAAACAAACGGCTGTAAATTTCGATTGTAATCACTTGTGCACTCGGGTATTTAATGCTTAAAATGAATAAATTAAAATTCAATCCTCCTACCGTTACAGTTTTTTGCTCGGTCTCTATTGCCGCACCAACCATTTGCCCATGCAGGGTTTCGTATAATAAACCATTGACTTTTGCTAAAGCTTTGTCATAATCGCCGTCAATGATAGGGTCGAAAAGACGGGTACTAAACTCTGCGTAGTTGGCGTTGTCTTTTTGAAAAACGACCAATATTTTTGACTGTTTTGGATCCTCATTCGGCGGAAGATTTTGTGCCGCCAACCATTCCTCCCCATTGTAAACTTTGAACCCTTTGGGATGATTCATTGTCCATTTTAATTCGTCATTCTTAAAGTTCACTGTACTTTGTGCAACAGTAGAAGCACTATAAATGAATAGTAAAAAGATCAAACCAAAAGACTTTTTCATAGATCAAGCAATTTTTAATTGAATTTCAAACATACTAAAATAAAAGGACTAGTACAAACTCGGAAATTCTTTCGGATTTACTTCATGCATCATCGCATACACTTTTTCAAAAATATCTTCTGTTGATGGTTTGGAAAAGTAATCGCCATCCGTTCCATACGCGGGTCGGTGCGGCTGTGAAGCTAAACATTGTGGTTTGCTGTCCAAATAGTCGTACCCATTTTGAACATCAAGTATTTGTTGAAGAATATAAGCCGAAGCTCCGCCGGGAACATCTTCGTCAATGATTAATAAACGAT
>NZ_JBILTE010000177.1:0-5272 GCF_044371705.1 Flavobacterium sp.
AATCGTTAACTCCCATTAGTAAATCTAATCACCTATTGCTTATTTAAGTGAATATAGCACTATAAAAAATAAAGCCATTTATAATCATAAAAAGCAATGCCGGTAAAGAAACCCAAAGCGAATCGCCTATTTTGATTCTAACAACAACGCCAAAAAACATTAACAAAGCCAAACCACCTGATGCTAAAAGTAACAATGGTTGGAATTTTAAACCTAACAGCAAACCAATAGCACCCAAAAGTTCCAAAACTGCTGTGAGTGCCCCTACTTTTTCAAGTCCAAAACGTTTAAATTCACTTTTCATTTTTGTTGAAGTAAAATAGGCCAATCCGTAAATGAAAAAAGAAAAGCTGGAAAAAAAAATCAATACGTTAAGCACGGTCATTATTTAATTACTTCTAATGATACAGCAGCAACAAAAAGACAAAGCAGCAATAGAAATAATGAAGGTAAGTGTTTGTGCCAAGGATTACTCACTTTAAAATGAAAATATTGGGCTGAAATCATTAAAAAAGCCATTAATAATGAAGGAATAAGTATTAATTCAGGGTGCCAAATACCAACAATTAATAAGGTTGACAAGGCTATTTTTGTTGCACCAACAGCACTGCGAACTAAATCACTTAATTGATATTGTTTAAATTCTTGCTCGACGTTGTGAAAACGAAAAACCCAAACAATGATAATTGAAAAGGCAATGATAATTTGAGCAATTGTAGAGTAAGTTGTCATATTTTAGTTTTAGATTTTAGTTAGGTAACTCCAATAGTGCTCTTTTGTAGCCTAAACGGTACAATTCTAAGCCACATAAAGTTCAGTGCATCAATAGTTATCTAGAATGAGCATCACAACTGATAATACTTCAAATATATAAAAAATTACCGACTGTTACCAAGAACTAATTTTGATTTTATTGCAAGTTTTAATTGAAATCAATTTTTAGTGGCTTCTTTTTATGTCTTAAAATATTATTTTTTATACTAACGAAGCATATAACTAGTAAGATTTGGTGACTAGTGCATTTCAGTCAACTTTCCTTTAACATTTACAATAACTTTAATACTTTGTGCGTTCGTGATTTGTTAACTTGCAAGCAGAAATTTAATAGCACACGATGGAACCAATCAAAATACTTTGGGTAGACGACGAGATTGATTTACTTAAACCACATATACTCTTTTTAGAACAAAAAAACTATAGCGTAACTAAGTGTAACAACGGAAGAGATGCCATTGATATCTTTGAAAAAGGAAACTTCGACATTGTATTCCTTGACGAAAACATGCCCGGAATGAGTGGTTTGGAAACACTTTCGGAAATGAAAGAAATTAAATCGGCGATTCCGATGATTATGATTACCAAAAGTGAGGAAGAATACCTGATGGAAGAAGCCATCGGATCTAAAATTGCCGATTATTTGATTAAGCCGGTCAACCCCAATCAGATTTTATTGAGTTTAAAAAAGAACTTGGACCATTCGCGACTTATTAATGAAAAAACCACAATGGATTATCAAAAAGAGTTCCGAAAAATTGCGATGGATTTAGCGATGGTTAACTCCTTTGAAGATTGGGTGGATTTGTACAAACGACTGACTTTTTGGGAACTGGAATTGGAAACCATCGAAGACCAAGGTCTGATTTCCATACTAGAGTCACAAAAAACAGAGGCGAATGTGCAATTTGGCAAATTCATTGAGAAAAATTACGAAGATTGGTTTGTGGACAAAGCACACAAACCGGTACTTTCGCACAAATTATTCCGCGAATTGGTGGTTCCTGAATTAGTTAAAAAAGACAAACCTATTTTATTTGTTGTTATTGATAATTTGCGTTACGATCAATGGAAAGCTTTTGAAGGAATTGTAAACAATCACTACAAACTGGAAAAAGAAACCGCTTATTTTGCCATGCTTCCCACAGCAACGCAGTATGCTAGAAATGCAATTTTCTCTGGTTTGACGCCTTTGGAAATGGAAAAACAATTTCCCCAATTCTGGAAGAATGATGTGGAAGACGGCGGCAAAAACCTCTACGAAGATCAATTTTTAGCTGCCCAATTGAAACGATTGGGACTAAATATTAAAAGTGAATACTATAAAATTACAAACATTCGTGATGGTAAAAAATTAGTAGATAATTTCAAAGGACTCAAAAATAACGATTTAACTACAATTGTATACAACTTCGTAGATATGCTTTCGCATGCAAAAACAGAAATGGATGTAGTGAAAGAATTGGCTTCCAATGACAAAGCCTATCGTTCATTAACGGCAAGTTGGTTTAAAAATTCTCCTTTATTGGAGATGATTCAGCTAGCTCAGCAACTGGGATTCCGTTTAATATTAACCACCGATCATGGAACCATCAATGTGAAAAACCCGTCGAAAGTAATCGGTGATAAAAATACAAGTTTAAATTTAAGATATAAAACAGGCAGAAGTCTCACTTTTGAAGACAAAGATGTGTATGCAGTAAAAGATCCAAAAAAAATTGGTTTACCTGCCATCAATATGAGTAGTTCGTTTATTTTTGCAAAAAACGATTTGTTCTTGGCATACGTAAACAATTACAATCATTACGTCAGCTATTACCGAAACACCTACCAACATGGAGGTATTTCGTTAGAAGAAATGATTGTGCCGTTTTTAGTGTTTAATCCAAGATAGGATTCTAAGTCAAAAGTCTTAATACTTAATACTTAATACTTAATACTTAATACTTAATACTTAATACCTCTATGCAACATACATTTGATTTAGCACATATTAACGAGGCTGCACGTTATTTTTTAGCAGCAAATCCACCAAAAGTGGTTTTATTTCACGGTGAAATGGGTGCCGGAAAAACGACTTTCATCAAAGCGTTGTGTGTAGCGTTAGGTGTCAAATCGCCAACTTCAAGTCCAACATTCTCTTTGGTTAACGAATATGAAGCAACCGAAGGTTTAGTCTATCACTTTGATATGTACCGTTTAAAAAGCGAAACTGAAGCGTTGGATTTCGGCATAGACGATTACTTGTTTTCAGGGAATTGGTGTTTTATCGAATGGGCAGAAAAAATTCCCAACCTAATTCCTGATGAACATTTGGTTGTTACATTAACCGTTGTGGCAGACGGAAAACGTGAGTTGAAGTTTTAGCAATTACAGAAAAACCGCTGTTTACCGAATTCTTAAAATTCTCGACTACTTATCAAAAAAATTCCTAAATTAGTGACTTAATTTACAGACAACTCATGCCACTAACGCCGTTTTCAAAACAACAGTTGCTACCTCAGGAAGAGAAGCTTGAAATTGCCCGTCATAAAAGTGAATTGTTTATCGGGATTCCCAAAGAAACTTCCTACCAGGAACGACGTATTTGTTTGACACCGGACGCAGTGAATTCGCTGGTTTCGCACGGACATCGGGTTTTAATTGAAGCAGGTGCCGGCGAAAGTTCTAGCTATTCCGATAAAGAATACAGCGATGCCGGAGCGGAAATAACCCAAGATCCAAAGAAAATATTTGGCTGTCCGATGATTCTAAAAGTAGAACCACCTACTATGGTGGAAATCGAGTTGATGAATCAAGGAACCGTAATCATTTCAGCCATTCAATTAAAAACCAGAAAGAGAACCTATTTTGAAGCTCTTTCAAAAAAGAAAATAACCGCTTTGGCTTTTGAATTTATCAAAGACGATGACGGTTCGTATCCTGCCGTAAAGTCTTTAAGCGAAATTGCTGGAACAGCCTCCATTTTAATTGCTGCTGAACTGATGATTAATCAGGAATTCGGTAAAGGTTTACTGTTTGGAAATATTACAGGCGTTGCTCCAACCGATGTAGTCATTATCGGAGCCGGAACGGTGGGAGAATTTGCTGCACGAACCGCTTTAGGTTTGGGAGCATCAGTCAAAGTTTTTGACAATTCCATCACTAAACTTCGCCGTTTACAAAACAGTTTAAACCAACCTATTTTCACTTCAACGATTCATCCCAAAGGATTATTAAAAGCTCTCCGACGTTGTGATGTAGCCATTGGAGCCGTTCGCGGAAAAGATCGCACACCGGTTTTGGTGACTGAAACCATGGTGGAACACATGAAAAAAGGAGCTGTAATTGTGGATGTCAGCATTGATACGGGTGGTTGTTTTGAGACTTCGGAAATCACCACTCATGAAAAACCGACATTTATTAAAAGCAACGTAATTCATTATTGTGTTCCGAATATTCCTTCGCGTTATTCCAAAACAGCTTCGTTATCGATAAGTAACATTTTAACGCCCTATTTGATTAATATTGCAGAAGACGGTGGTTTGGAGAGTGCCATTCGTTGCAACCGCGGACTCAAAAACGGGGTTTATTTTTACCACGGAATCTTAACCAATAAAACCATTGGTGATTGGTTTGACTTGCCGAACAGCGACATCAATTTGATTGTGTTTTAAATGCATTTGGTTAGGACAGTTGTTTAATAGTTACTATTTTTGCCGCTGAAATAAATATAACATGAAATTCTATCAACGGTTAGCCTTTTTCCTTTTCGGATTACTACTAGGAGTTATTTTCCTAATTTACTTTTTAGGTGCTAAAGCCGAATCCAGAGGGGTTACCTTTTGTTATTTACCCAATTGCAGAGTGTTGAAAGACATTCGAAGCAAACCTTTTTACTATTCGGAAAATGCAACAAAAGTAATGCAGGAAAAATGGGTAGACACCACCGATATCCGCAATACCTTAACTTATGGCGATGTTGATTTCAGCAAAAGTAATGTAAAAGTCGGAGCCGGTAAATTATATATAGTCGAAGGCAAAACGACAGATCAAACGCCTATTTTATTGGAAGTAATTAATTATGACAAAAAAGTCGTGCTTCAAGGGATTTCGAAATACAAAGTGGAATAAATTCAATTTGAATAAGTTACAAAAAAGCCACTCGAATAATTTTGATTGGCTTTTTTTATGGGATTAATCCTCAATCTTTCTACGCTTGCGTTCTTTAGTTATCAGCATCAACTCGCGACTGGTTTGTCCGGCAACAGAAGTGTTTTCTTCCGCACGTCGGATTAAATAAGGCATCACATCGCGTACTGGTCCGAACGGCAAATATTTCGCAATGTTAAAACCATTCGAAGCCAAATTAAAACTAATATTATCACTCATTCCATACAATTGCCCGAACCAAATTCTAGAGTCGTTTTTAGCGATTCCTTTTGCATGCATCAATTCCATCAATTTATACGAACTCAATTCGTTATGTGTTCCTGCAAAAACGGCCATCGTATCTAAA
>NZ_JBILTE010000178.1:0-5243 GCF_044371705.1 Flavobacterium sp.
GTTCTTCTACATTATTCAACCCTCTGGATTCATGCACTTTTTGGTTTTGTGTTTTCAGTTCCTTGCTTTTTTCAACGCCAATGCCGTCGTCTTCAATCAAAACTTTGATTAATTGATTTTCTTCTGCAAAGGTGACTTTCAAAGTTCCTTTGGTTTCCCGGTAACGCAATCCGTGCCAAATGGCGTTCTCCAAATGCGGCTGAATCAACATATTCGGAACTAGAATCGCATCGGCATCCAATTGTTCATCCACCACAATTTCATAAACAAATTTGTCCTGAAAACGCAAATGTTCCAAATCCAAATACTTTTTAATTTGCTCTAGTTCATTGGATAACGAAATAAAATCTTTATTGGACGTTTCCATCATATTCCGCATCAAATTGGAATACGAAGTCAAATATTTATTGGCTTCCAACTCGTTATTTTGAGCAATAAATTGGTTCACACTATTCAAACTATTAAAAATGAAATGGGGATTCATTTCCCGTCTGAGCGATTGCAACGCAATTTTTTTGTTCTTGGTTTTGATGGAAAATAACGCTTTTGCAATCAATCCCAACAAAATCAACATCAAAATCACGGAACCAATCAATACGTAATTGAATTTATTTTTCTTCGTTATCAATTCATCTTTCAACGCCCGTTCTTTCTCTAATTGCTTGATTTTTTCTTCCGTTACCTGAAAGATTTTTGAATCCACTAATGTACTGTCTGCTTGCACCATTCGATCAAAATCGTTTAGAAATTTGTCGTACAATTCAATCGCTTTTGTTTGATTTCCTTTTGCTTTGTAATAATCCGAAAGAGCCAACATCGCTTTTTTTGCATCAAAAGTGCGTCCGTTTTTCAACGCTAAATCATAGGTTTCTTCAAGTAAAACAATCGCATCGTCTTGGTTTTCATTTTTAAAATACAAAGTCGCCAACGTCTGTTGCTGCTCGATTTGTTGCGAAACACTACCTAATTTCTCAGCATCGGAAATGGTGTTTTTGGTAATTTCAATCGCTTTATCTAGGTTGTTTTCCGAAGCATACACTTTCGATATTTCACTTTTCAACTTTAACACTTCTTCCGGTTTGTCTTTCGAAACCGCAATGGCCTTTTCATAACTTTCAATCGCCATTTCCTTATTATCGGCTTTTAAATCTACCTCCGCTTTTTGTTTATAGACTTCGGCGGCATCGTCCATTTTTCCTTCTTTTTCTAAAATTTTAATGTTAGAATCCAAATAGTCTGCTTGCATTTTCGGACTCGTATTTTTTAAACGACTGGCATCATTGGAATTGACTTTTGAAAAGCCGACATCAACCGCTTCTTCACTGGCCGATTCATAATTTAATATGGCTTGATTGAACTTTTTTTGCTTCTCTTGAACTTGAGCAAGTTGACGTTTAGTGGAAGCAATTTTATCTTTGTCTTTTTGCTTTTGATAAAGAGTTAAAGCTCTTTTTAAATAATCTTCGGCTTTAACATACTCCTCTTTTTTATCCAATTCATTGGCCAGTTCCAAATACTTGTCGGCGGTTGCAATAGGATTACTTTCTGACAAGGTTTCTTTCAGTTCAATGGCTTTCTTGCTCACGGATGTTTTGCTCATCTTCGTCTTCGTTGTGTCCTGAGCCACAACAACCAACGGGAAAAGCAAAGCAAATAGTAAAATTTTCAGTCGAAAATACATAGGCAAAATATAATAGTGTAAAGTACGAAAATAAAATTGGCTTTAAAAAACAGTTTCACCAAGTCAAAAACGGGTTTCACCAAGTCTGGAAAAAACGAATGACCGAACCTTCTAATTTTATCAAAAAATCAATAAAAACAATCAATTATGAAAGCAAAAATCATCTGGGGTTTATCGGCTGTTGCAAGCTGTCTCCCGCTAATTTACATTTGGAATTCGAATCCAAAAATCGAACCAAAAATGGCTACTCCTTCAAAAGAACTTGCCATTCAGGAAACAGAAATCGCTAAAGAAGAAGAGTTGCCTTGTGTATTTATGACCCTAATGGGCGAACAACCTTCCGAAGGATATGCTGCTGTAAAAACAGCAGAGAAATTTCAAGAAACCATTTCCAAAGGTGAATTATGGTTGGTAGAAGCACAAAATACCGATGGTGGTTGGGGTGCCGGTTCGCAAAGTAAACAAAGAGAAAAAAATCCTCATGCGGTTTCTTCCGATCCTGCAACAACTGCCATGTCTGCGATGGCATTATATCGTTGCGGCTATACTATGGAATCGGGAAAAAATAAAGAGACATTAGAAAAAGCAGTGCTATTTCTTTTAAGTGAAATTGATAAAAACACAAAAAGTGAATTCATCACTTCCATCAGAGGCACACAAATTCAAGGAAAATTGGGCCAACACATTGATGCGATTTTAACCTTGCAGTTTTTCAATCAATTGCTTCCTACTCTTAAAAATGAGGCAATGAAAGTAAGGGTCAAAAACGCCATTCAGGTTTGTGTAGATAAAATTGAAAAATCAATGGATGGTTCCGGCAAAGTGGGCGGTTCCGGTTGGGCAGGTGTTTTACAATCTTCTTTTGCGAATTCAAGTTTAGAAATGGCAGCCAAAAATGACGGTATTAAAGTCGATCAAGTAAAAATTCAAAAAGCAAGAGATTATCAAAAAAGCAACTACAATCCGGCAAATGCTTCTGCCAAAACAGACGATGGTGCAGGAATAATGTTGTATGCCGTCAGTAGTTCCGTTCGCGGAAGTGCCGAAGAAGCTAAGGATGCCGATAGAATTTTCAAAAAAGCAAAAGAAGAAGGTCGCATTGAAAAAGATGCCGTATTAAACGAAACAAATTTAAAACGAATTGGCGTTTCCGACGAAAAAGCAAAATCATATGACGTTGCCGATAAAGTGTATAAATCAGCCAAATTAACAGCGATGAATGAAGATGTCTTGGCTGGATTTGGAAACAATGGAGGTGAAGAATTCTTAAGCTTTTTACAAACAGGTGAATCCATGATTGTCAACCAAGACGACGAATGGAAAAAATGGTACGACAATATTGGCGGGCGAATGATGCAGATTCAAAACTCTGACGGTAGTTGGAGCGGTCATCATTGTATCACGAGTCCTTCCTTTTGCACCGCCACTTGTTTGATGATTCTTTCGGTAGAAAACGACATCACAAAACTTCAAAAATAATTTTAAAAAATAGTATCATGAAAAATATAATTGCAACCCTCGCTTTGTTTACTTCAATGCTATTGTTTAGCTGCGAAAAGAAAAACAACCTTGTTGAAACACCTATTCGTTTAGCAGCAACCCACCCACCTTTGATTGCCGAAGATGAGTCGGACGGAAAAATTCAAGTCGCACTTTTATTAGACACGTCAAACAGTATGGACGGATTAATTGACCAAGCAAAATCCCGCTTGTGGAACATCGTTAATACGTTAACCACATTAAAATATGAAGGAAAAACACCTTCCATCGAAATTGCTTTGTACGAATATGGAAATGACGGTTTGGGAAGTGCTTCCGATTACATCCGTCAGGTGACTCCCTTAACCACAGATTTAGACTTGATTTCTGAAAAATTATTCTCGTTGCGAACCAACGGCGGCAGCGAATATTGCGGTGCTGTGATTAAAGATGCTACCCAAAAGTTAACGTGGAACGATGGCAAAAAAAGTATGAAATTGATTTATATTTCCGGTAATGAACCGTTTAATCAAGGTAGTATCTCCTATAAAGAAGTGATTAGCGAAGCATTAAAAAAAGGAATCTACATCAACACTATTTTTTGTGGAAATCACCAAGAAGGTATCCAATCCTTTTGGAAAGACGGAGCTGATGTGGGTCAGGGAAAATACTTCAACATTGATTCCAACGCAAAAGTAATTTACATCGCCACGCCGTATGACGACCAAATAACTAAATGCAATACCCGATTAAATACAACCTATATTGGTTACGGTTCGAAAGGTGCAGAGAAAAAAAGAAGTCAGGAAGTGGAAGATGCCAATGCACAATCAATTTCAGGAGCAAATTTTGCAGAACGTTCGGTTAGCAAATCGAAAGACGTATACAAAAATGAGAGTTGGGATTTGGTTGATAAAGCGAAAAAAGACGCTAAAGTTTTAGAAGAAATCAAAAAAGAAGAGTTACCAAAAGAACTACAAGGAAAAACCAAAGAGGAATTAAAAACCTTCGTGGCTGAAAAAGCAAAAGAACGTGAAGCCATCCAAAAAGAAATGGCAGATTTAGCCAAAAAACGTCAAAAATATATTGATGACGAAGCGGCAAAAACAAAATCGCAAGACGACTTAGGAAATGCAATTAGTGTTTCGATCGTTAGTTTAGCAAAAACAAAGGGGTATGTTGTTGTAAACTAAACATGATTTTGTTGTATTTGAACCACTCTTAACCAAAAAAGTAAGAGTGGTTTTTGTATGTTGTTAAATTAGAAGAACTTATAAATATTTTTCATAGCTTTACCAAACCTAAAAGATACCTGCTATGAAAAAATTACTTCCCCTTTTGCTTTTATTTGCTATGGCAGTAAATGCACAAACCTTAACCTTGCAAACATTCGCTTCCGGTTTTTCCAGCCCGGTTGCTATTGAAAGTGCCGGCGACGCTCGTCTTTTTGTCGTGCAGCGAGGCGGAGCCATTCGCATTTTGAATGCCAACGGTACCATTAACGCAACGAATTTTTTAACCCTTACTTCAGCAACCATCTCTTCAGGTGGTGAACGTGGTTTGCTGGGTTTGGCTTTTCATCCCAACTATGCCACAAACGGGTACTTTTACGTCAATTATACCCGAACTGGCGATGGTGCTACAGTAATAGCCAGATATTCCGTAAGTTCAACCAATCCGAATGTGGCGGATGCGTCAAGTGCTTTGGTCTTGTTGACCATTGCCCAACCCTTTTCAAATCACAATGGAGGATCTTTGGTTTTTGGCCCCGATGGCTTTTTATACATCGGAATGGGTGATGGCGGAAGTGCAAATGACCCAAGCAACCACGGCCAAAATATTAATTCCTTACTTGGAAAAATGTTGCGTATCGATGTAAACTCCGGGACTTTATATGGAATTCCTGCTTCGAATCCTTATGCAGGAGCCACAGCCGGAGCGGACGAAATTTGGGCTGTAGGTATGCGAAACCCTTGGAAATTCTCATTCGATTCGCAAACAGGTGATTTATGGATTGCCGATGTGGGTCAGAATGCCATAGAAGAAATTAATAAAGCTCCATCGACAGCGGCTGGTTTGAATT
>NZ_JBILTE010000179.1:0-5190 GCF_044371705.1 Flavobacterium sp.
TAATCTTGTAAATATCATAAACTTCCAATATGGTAAAATCTATATAAAGAGGAATATAAAAAAATATTCATCAGGTTTTTATAAAGAAGAAAGAATCATAGATTCTAGTGATGGTGGAGCAATGCATTATGTAAATTATTACTTTTCTGAAAACAAAATCATAATTTCAGTTACAACAGAGGATATTTTTGAGCAAACTCAGTTAAATTGTTATTTAGACGAAATCTTAATCATTGGAAAAAAAAGCATTATAGAATATCAATATAGATTTAGCAACGACTTATATCTAACTAAGAATTTTAATTTAAGTAATGAACAACTATTAAATATTGACAATTTAGCTTTATCGCTATTTTATCAAAAAGAAAAGGTTGACGTTTATCATCATTCAATTAATTCTCTGAATAAAAACCACTTATGGGATTTAAACTCGTTTAATTAAAATAGTAATTCTGTTTTATAGTGCCACTGAACTTTATAAACCGTCGAGAAATACCTAAATTCATCCACTTCTAAAATTTTCTTCACTAAATTTGTGTCAAACCAAATTCTTCATCCCATGACACAGCACCAAGTAACCACCGATTGGAAAGGCAACATGCAATTTGAATCCAACAACCCGAGTGGTGAAACTTTATTAATGAATGCCGGACCTGAAAACGGAGGTGTTGGCGAAGGATTACGACCTAAAGCCCTGATGCTGGCCTCACTTGCCGGTTGTTCCGGATTGGATGTGGCTTCTTTGATTGAAAAAATGAAGTTAGCCGTTGACGATTTCAAAATTGAAACTACTGCTGATTTGACAGATGAGCATCCGAAAATCTATCAAAATGTTCGCGTTGTTTATCATTTTTACGGGAAGAATTTAGAAGAAAGTAAATTGGAAAAAGCGGTCAACCTCTCTGTTGAAAAATATTGCGGAGTTATGGAAATGTTTCGTAAATTTGCTACAGTTGCGATTGAAATTCAGTTTCATCACGCCTAAACTATATAAGCCATTCAAAATTACATTTTATGCGTTGGACACTCAAACCCAAACCTGAAACCGCCTTGGTTTCAGCTTTAGCTTCACAACTTCAAGTAGATGAAGTCATTGCCACTCTATTAGTTCAAAGAGGAATTACCTCTTACGAACAAGCCCGACAGTTTTTTAGACCTTCTTTAGATGATTTGCATGATCCGTATTTGATGAAAGATATGGACAAAGCTGCACAACGTATAGAGCAAGCTATTGCAAACAATGAAAACATCTTGGTTTTTGGCGATTATGATGTGGATGGAACAACTGCCGTTTCGTTAGTTTCTTCTTATTTGCGAAGTTATTACCCAAATGTCGCCACCTATATTCCCGACCGCTACGACGAAGGCTATGGTATTTCCTTTAAAGGAATTGATTTTGCCGAAGACAATGGTCTTTCACTCATCATTGCTTTAGATTGTGGTATTAAATCGATTGACAAAGTGGCGTATGCCAAAGAAAAAAACATCGACTTTATCATTTGCGACCACCACCGCCCCGGAAATGAATTACCTGATGCGATTGCGGTTTTAGACCCTAAACGAGAAGATTGCTCCTATCCGTTCGACGAATTATGCGGATGTGGCGTGGGTTTCAAACTTATTCAAGCCTTGGCACAACACAGAAACCAAACGATTGAAGATTTGATTCCGTATTTGGATTTAGTGGCAACAGCGATTGGTGCCGATATTGTTCCGATTACGGGAGAGAATCGCATCTTAGCAAAATTCGGTTTGGAAGTCATCAATTCCAATCCAAGACCCGGAATTAAGGCTTTGATTCAAAATGTCAAGAAAGAAACGCTGACTATTACCGATGTAGTTTTTATCATTGCTCCTCGAATCAATGCGGCGGGACGCATCAAACATGGAAATTATGCGGTTCAATTGTTAACCGAATTTGATTTGGAACAAGCATCGGTATTTGCCTCGGAAATTGAAACTTTTAACGTTGACCGAAAAAGTTTGGACAAACAGATTACAGTAGAAGCATTGAGTCAAATTGTTGCCAACAACGAGCAAGAACGATTCACCACTGTTGTTTACCACGAAAACTGGCACAAAGGTGTGATTGGAATTGTAGCTTCGCGATTGATTGAAACGTATTACCGTCCCACGTTGGTTTTTACAAAAAGTGGCGACAAGTTGGCAGCTTCGGCTCGTTCGGTGAAAGATTTTGATATTTATGAGGCATTGGAACAATGTGAAGAACATTTGGAACAATTTGGCGGACACATGTATGCCGCCGGTTTGACATTGAAAGAAAGTGACTTTGAAAATTTTAAAAACCAGTTTGAAAAAGTAGTTTCTGAAACCATTCCGGAAGAATTGCTTACACCCGAAATAAGTATCGATGCGGCTATTGACTTTTCTGATATTACCGATAAGTTTTTCAGAATTCTCAAACAGTTTGAGCCTTTTGGTCCTGAAAATATGACCCCTCTATTTTTAACGAAAGAACTAAAAGATACCGGTTTTGGAAAGCCGATTGGCACTGCTAATGAACATTTAAAATTGTTTGTCAAACAACATGACTCGCAAGGATTTGCAGCGGTTGGTTTTGGATTGGGATCAAAAATAACAGAAACCCAAAACAACCAATTGTTTCAAGCGGTTTATTCGATTGATGAAAATCAGTGGAACGGACAAACTAGTTTGCAATTGCGATTGCGAGATTTAAAAGAATTATAACTCTTTTCTGAATTCTTTTAATTCAAAAGTAGTTCCGTCAAAAACACCATAGGTAAAGTACGAAATCCAATCGCCTAAATTGATATAGGTTGCCTTTTCGCCTACCTTAATATGTAGCGGTAAATGTCGGTGTCCGAAAACAAAATAATCATGGTGTTTTGTTTCCAATTTTCGTTTGACATATTGCACCAGCCATTCGTTTTCTTCGCCTAAAAATTTCACATCTTCATCCCCTGAAATTAACTTATTCTTGACCGAAAGATATTGTGCTAGTTTCACCCCTACATCAGGATGCAACCATCTGAAAATAAACTTTGACAACGGATGGGTAAACACTTTTTTCATGCGTTTGTATCCTTTGTCGCCCGGTCCTTTGCCATCACCGTGTCCGATTAGAAAAGTTTGACCATTGAATTCGAATTCTTGATTATCAAAATAAACCGGAATATTGAGTTCCTTTTCAAAATAATCGTTCATCCATAAATCATGGTTCCCTACAAAGAAATAAATAGGTATGCCACTATCTCTGATTTCGGCTAATTTCCCTAAAACCCTTACAAATCCTTTGGGGACAACCGTTTGGTACTCAAACCAAAAATCAAACAAATCTCCCAACAGAAAAATGGCTGACGCATCTGTTTTGATTTCGTCCAACCAAGCCACAAATTTTTGTTCTCGCGGAAAACTTTTCTCTGACGTGGGAGCTCCAAAATGCTGATCGGATGCAAAATAAATTTTAGTGTTCAATGGGAAATAATTTGACCAAATATATAAAAAAACGCCTTTTTATCGATTTATTTTTAGTTTTAAAATAGGGAACAGATGTTCATCAAAAAATAACATTTGAACTTAATTATGTGAATTTCATCGATTTTCTTTGGTTTTAACTCTTAATAATTAGTTAACACAAAAAAATATTTTAATTTAGTAGGCTATTTATCAAACAACTTTAACTTTCATTTTATGAAAAAAATTACACTATTATTAATGTTTTTATATTCCTTCGTTGGCTTTGGCCAGCTTATTAATGAAGGATTTGAAGGAACGACATTTCCCCCTACCAATTGGTTGGTGACCGATAACGGGGTGGGAACAGCAAACTCATGGGTGCGAACCAGTGCTCAGCCAACGAATAGCGGCACGTGGACCGGTTTTATGACGCGTGAAAATATTGGGCTGGGTAATACTGCTCAAGACTGGTTAATTACACAGCAAATTTCAGTGCCTGCCGCTGGGATACACGAATTGAAATTTTTTTCCCGGTCTACTTTAGCGGGAAATCAAGGAACATTATATCAAATTCGGGTTTCAACAAATCCTACACAATCTAATTTAGCAGCTTATGCAGTTGTGCAACAGTATACTGAAAATGATTTGAGCGTTCCCTATACAGCCTATGAAGAAAAGACAATAAATCTTTCTGCTTTTGCAGGTCAAAATATACATATTGCATTTGTAATGGTATTTACACAGCCTACCGGTGCTTTAGGTGGTGACCGTTGGTTGTTAGACGATATAAAAGTGGCAGAAAAATGTTTGGATCCAACGAATTTAGCTACGTCTAATGAGACTTTAACGGGAGCTACACTTTCTTGGACAAGTACCGGATCTGCTACGCAGTGGGAAGTGGAAGTGGTGCAAGTACCAAATGCTCCTACAGGAACAGGTGTTGTAACCAGCAGCAATCCTGTAACAACAGCTGCTTTAGGTTTGACACTTACACAAGCGACTGATTATCAATTTTATGTACGAGCTTTATGTACTGCTGCAGGTTCTGAAAGTGCTTGGGTGGGTCCGTTTGACTTTTCAACCACTAGCCCGGGTGAAACTTGTGACGCACCTATTCTAATCGGATCTATTCCCTTTATCACAACCGATAATACAAGTAATTACGGTGATGATTACAACGGAAGTCCAGGTGGAGCCGGTTGCGGAACAGGTAGCCCTTATTTAAATGGTGATGATGTCGTTTATTCGTTTACAGCAACTGATAACATACCTGTAACAATCACCATGACTCCGACTGCTGCTTGGTCGGGTATTTTTATTTATAACAGTTGTGCCAACATTGGTGTAAGTTGTGTTGCCGGTGCGTTTGGTTCGAGCACTAACCCTAGAGTTATTGTTTTACCGCAAACTGCAGGCGTAACCTATTATATAGTTATATCAACTTGGGCAACTACTGCCGCAACGCAAAGTACCGGATATGGCCTAACCATCGTAAAAAACAGTTGTACCAACTTCACTGCTACCTTTGCGGTAGTTCCGGATTGTGTTAATGGAGCACAATTTTTTGCTACAGCAAACGTAACCAATATGGGTACTGCCACTTCAATTGTTGGAACTTCTAGCGTAGGCGGAGCTTCTCAAACAATTACAGCACCTGGTACCATGCAATTTGGCCCTTATCCAAATGGAACAAACGTATTATTGAATTTGCAAAACGCTAATGATCCAAACTGTTTTAGAAACAGTAATAAC
>NZ_JBILTE010000180.1:0-5187 GCF_044371705.1 Flavobacterium sp.
TATTATTATGAAAAAGACAGTTACACTCATTTGTTTGGCTTTTTTGAGCTCCACTTCTTTTGGTCAAAAAGGGCCAAAGATTGAATTTAAAGCAGCAGACAACACGATTGATTATGGTAAGATTTACAAAGGCATAGATTCAGGCATTAGAGTATTTGAATTTACTAATACCGGCGACGCTCCTTTGATTATTGAAAATGTTCAATCCACTTGTGGATGTGCGGTTCCTTCGAAACCTAAAGAACCAATTTTACCGGGTAAAACGGGAAAAATTGAGGTTAAATACAATATGGCAACTGGTCCGATTAGAAAAAGTATTACTGTTGAAAGTAATGCCATTAACTACGAAGGCGGTAAAATTCACTTAAAAATAAAAGGTGAAGTCTTAGAAAAACCAAACGTAAATGTTTTAGAAAAGAAAAAAGCAGGACCGGTACAATAACTGTAAAACTCCCAATAGGGAGTTTTTTTTTATAGAATACTTTTTAATTGAAGGGTCGTCTTTACATATTTTCCATTCCTATTGACTTCAAAAAGTATTTTTTTTCCGTCTTCCGATTTTAATAATTCATTAATGCTTTGCAAGGTATAAGTACTTGCCGGTTTTCTGCTAATTGATACAATTACGTCATCTTTTTTGAGTCCTGCAGTGGCTCCGGGAGAATCTTCACGCACGTTCACAATTTTAAATATAGGCTTCAAGACAAAATTAAATTTGATTGGATTCTCTTTTTTTTGATAATGACTTTCGTCTCCAACAGTAGTAACAAAAGTAGTAATGGGCATGGTTTCCGGTACCCACTGTTTACCTGCATGATTTATCTCTAAACCGCTCATATTATAGGTAAAAGAATTTGAGAATTTTTCGTTTTTCTTAAGTAATAGTAAATTATTTTGATAATCAAATACAACATTAAAACGTTTTAAAATTTCACCTCCAACTGAGCCAACTCGCTTTGAAACCATTTTCACGTTTTTAATGGAATTATAATCAGGAAATGCCACGTATGGCTTGTTGAATTGAAAAGTTGCCATTTCAAATTGATTAATTTTTGCTCTTTTACCGTGTATGTCTCCGCTAAATCCTCTTCCCAGAAAATCTTCAAAATTTGATGCCGGGATTTTTATCAGTTCCGATTGTTTTTCAAATAACCATAGTGCATCACTATTCCCTATATCTATTAATAATTTTCCTTCAAAATCATTGGAGCCATTCAATTTAAAATTGCCAATCAGATAGGGCTTATTTCCTTCAATAGAAATAGGTACAGCTCTATATTTATTTTTTAACTTTTTTATTGCTTTTGAATTTGTATTATAAATATGTAAATGCTTTTTGACATAATCAATTTTCACACAACTATTCCTAAAAAAATGATATCCCAAAATACCATTAACCGGAATTCCAACGGAGGATGAGAAATTAATCTCTTCGTCTAAAACTATAAGAATGGTGTGTTTGGCGTCTGCGAAGTTTTTGCTAATTTCAATACGGTTTTCGCTCGAACTCAATGCCTCAATAGATTCATCACCTCCTAGACCTCGCAATTTTACTTTATTCACATTAAAAAACGGAACAGTATCTGTCTCTTCCAAACTAAACAAAATCGTTTCTTCTACACCGGTATCGAGTAAGAAAGTCATCGAAACACCGTTTACTTTTACCGGAATAAAGATTAAATTATTAATTAATTGAAAAGAAATTTTCGCTTGTTTGTTTCCTGAAAGATGAAATCCCTCCTGACTATAACTGCCAAAGGTCAGTAACAAACATACTACTATAATAATGCATTTTTTCAAAGCTTTTTTTCTATAAATATATTAATAAACTAAAAGATATCAAACCAAAGGATTGGGTCTGAATAAAAAAAGTTGCAAATTTGCAGTTCAAAACTAACGTTATGCCAAAAATATCTAATAAAGGTAAAGAAATGCCGGAATCACCTATTCGTAAATTGGTTCCTTATTCTGAAATTGCTAAAAAGAAAGGTTTAAAAGTCTACCACCTGAATATTGGTCAGCCGGACATCAAAACTCCTGAAGTGGCCATGAATTCGATTAAAAACTTGGACATTGCTGTTTTAGAATACAGTCACTCTGCAGGATTTGAAAGTTATAGAAGAAAACTTTCTGCGTATTATACCTCACACGGACTACCTATCAATACAGAAGACATCATTATTACTACCGGTGGTTCGGAAGCTTTGCTTTTTACCATGGGAAGTTGTTTGGATGTCGGCGATGAAATCATTATTCCCGAACCTTTTTATGCCAATTACAATGGTTTTTCAACCGCTTCTGGCGTCAAAGTAGTACCGGTAATTTCTACGATTGACGAAGGTTTTGCCTTACCTCCAATTACTGCTTTTGAAAAATTAATTACTCCAAGAACGAAAGCCATTTTAATTTGTAATCCGGGGAACCCAACAGGTTACTTATATTCAAAAGAAGAAATCATGCAATTGGCAGCCATTGTCAAAAAACATGATTTGTTTCTAATTGCAGACGAAGTGTATAGAGAATTCACTTATGACGGCGACGTTCATTTTTCGGTCATGAATGTACCCGGATTGGAACAAAACGCAATCATGATTGACTCTGTTTCCAAAAGATACAGTATGTGTGGAGCACGCATTGGTTGCATTGTATCCAAAAACAAAGAAGTGATGGCAACAGCAATGAAATTTGCCCAAGCACGATTGAGTCCGCCCACTTTTGCACAAATTGCCAGTGAAGCGGCTCTCGACACACCACAAAGTTACTTTGACGAGGTGATTACGGAATACCGCGGCCGACGTGACATTCTAATTGAAGAATTGAACAAAATTGAAGGTGTGAAAGTAGCCACTCCCAAAGGAGCTTTTTATTGCATCGCCAAACTTCCGATTAAAAATGCCGATCACTTTGCACAATGGTTATTGGAAACCTATGACTACAATGGTGAAACAGTAATGGTTGCTCCGGCAGCCGGCTTCTATTCTACTCCCGGTGTTGGATTGGACGAAGTGCGAATTGCCTATGTGTTGAAAAAAGAAGATTTGGTAAAATCGGTTCAAATTTTAAAAGAAGCTTTGAAAGTATATCCGAATTAAAACTTCTGAATAATTGTTATAAAAACTCTTGAGAAATCAGGAGTTTTTTTTTGCAATGATTTTCAATAACTGTAACTTTAGGGTTTGGAAGAGCAGTTTTTACAGGTAAAACAAAAGGTATTTAGCTGGAATGAGGTTCAAAAGTTATCATTTGATTTTTTTATTTATTATATTTGAAATGAATTAAAGAAAAATAATTATGGAATTTATTGAAATTAATCCTAAAATAATGCTTGGGAAGCCTGTGATAAAAGGGACAAGGATTACTGTTGAACATATTATTTCTATGTTGGCTCAAGGAATTTCTATTGATGAAATCCTACAAGAATACCAAGGGTTGACAAAGCAAGAGATTTTAGCTTGTTTGCAATATGCCGAGAATATTCTTGAAAAAACTACCACTTTTGACTTGGATAAAGTTGCTTCTTAAATGCGATTTTTAGTTGATGAATGCACGGGCACTTCGGTAGCCAATTGGCTAAATAAAGAAAATCACGAAGTTTATTCGGTTTTTGAACAATGGCGTGGTGCATCTGATGAGTCCATTTTAGAAAAATGTCACCTCGAAAATTACATACTTATTACCTCTGACAAAGATTTTGGCGAGATGGTTTTTAGAAATCAAAAAGTTCATAGTGGGATTATTTTAGTGCGTTGCATTCCTAATAATTTCGTAAAGCGAATAGAAGTTTTATCTAAACTTTTAAAAAATTATTCCGATAAGCTTGAAAATAATTTTGTCGTTGTAACCAATCATACTGTTAGAATTGTTGAAAGAATTTAATTGCCGCTTGTTCTAGTTACTATCAGTTCAAATTTTAAAAGATGCTTTGAAAGTATATCCGAATTAAAACTTCTAAATAATTGTTATAAAAACTCTTGAGAAATCAGGAGTTTTTTTTTGAGGCGAGTTTGGGAGAGCATGCAAAGTGCTAATTTTTAGATAAAGGCTAGGGAAAGCTGATAATTTATTCCCCTTTCAATCAGCAATATTAATCCAATTTTGTTTTATTTTATTTATTTTAATTAAAAACAAAACAAGCAAAATGAGTTCTAGTCTGAAAGTAGCTTGTCCATTTTGATAACTTAAAAACATTGAAAATACGCATATCAATATTCCAAAGATTGCGTCAATTTGTGCTAAGACTATTGCATATTTTTTTTCATACCACAAACTATAACTTGTAACTCCATGCAATACAAAAACGATAAAAACTATTATTAAATTCAGTAAACTATCATTTGCATTTAATGCATAAAATTCAAATGCTGAGTTGATATCAAAAAAAGACAAGATAACTCTAATTATGGCTAAAACGAAGGCAAACATAAACAACCAACAAAAGAACTTTATCCACCAGGGTAATAAACTTCTTCTTCTATTATTAGAATTTACTTCAAATTCACTAAAATTATTTTTTTCCATTTTTACGATAAATTATATTCTATTGAATAAATAATAAAGCAAATTAAACTTGCTTGCTTAACCAATTCATTTTCAATGAAAAATTTTAAATCTAGGTTATATCCGCTTAAATCAACTGTACTTTTAATTGTTATTTCAATTACTAGTTCAGAATTATAATAGACTTTACAAAAATTTTTATTGAACAAAAAAAATGGATTATGATTAACCTGTATAAGATTATCATCGATACTAAAAATCGAGCTGAATATTTGCTGCTTTAAAATTTTTACATGAAATGCAAAGTCTTGAAATACAATTTTTTTTCTGATAAAACCATGATGAATGGTAGCAACCTTCTTATCAAAATGAAATAGCTCTCCTACAGTTTTAGAAAAAGGAATGGGTGATTTTCTAATCATTTTGTAAACAACAACATTATTATCGATGACAGTTATATTGCCAATGTTTTTTATATTGATACTAATCATTTATTCAATCCTGTTTTAAGATTTATAATTATCCCCCGCTGCCGCACGTATCCCTTCGTGTGGCTTTACAATAAAAAAAGTCATTCGTTTTTAAAATTTATAGTTCCTACTCATGTTGTTCCTTTAATTCAAAAATAGTAAAATCTTTCTATGTAAGGGAGAACCACACGAAAGGATTTCTGAGGGATCGAGGTGCACG
>NZ_JBILTE010000040.1:0-17543 GCF_044371705.1 Flavobacterium sp.
ATGGAATTTTTGATGATAGTACAAAATCTGCTGTTAAGTTATTTCAGAGTTTAGCATTAGATAGTCAAGGAATTCCTTTGGTTTCTGATGGCATTGTGGGTTCACTTACTTGGGAAGCCTTATTCGGGAAAAAGACACAAGATCATCCAGAATCTTTTTCTACTAATTATAGTTTTCTAAATAAAGTAATCGAAGTGGCCAATACTCAAATAGGTGTATTAGAACAACCGCTGGGAAGTAATAGCGGACCAGAAGTTGAAAAATATTTAGCAAGTGTAGGTTTGCCAAAAGGAAATCCTTGGTGCATGGCGTTTGTATATTATTGTTTTAACGAAGCGTCTAAGAGTTTGTTTATCAAAAATCCATTAGTAAAAACAGGTGGTTGTTTGCATCACTGGAATTCTACCACTACAAAAAAAATTACGGCTTCTCAAGCAAAAAATAACCCATCGCTAATTGTTCCAGGTTCCATATTTATTATGGATCATGGAAGTGGATTAGGACATACAGGAATAGTAACAAATGTTGTAGGCGGCTATGTAACTACTATTGAAGGCAATACAAATAATACAAATAGTAGAGAAGGAATTGGAGTTTTCTTAGTTACTAATAGAAAGATAAACTCCATAAATAAAGGGTTTATCGTTTACTAATTTTAAAAACAAGAATATGAAAACTATAAAATATAACAACAAAGCAACTGAAGTACTTATACTTTGTGAAATGCTTAATAATTTAGGGTACAATCTAGTGGTTTCAAATTCGTTTACTTTAGCAGTTGATTCCGCAGTTAAAGATTTTCAAATGAAAAATAATTTGGTTGTCGACGGAATTGTTGGTACCAAAAGTTGGTCGAAATTATACGAATTGAATTCACAATTTACGAATCATAATAGTAAGTTTTTATCAGAACAAGATTTAATAGATTTTGCTAATACATTTCAGCTAGAACTAGCCATTGTTAAAGCAGTAAATGAAGTAGAAAGTAATGGAAAAGGATTTTTATTGAGTGGAAAACCTAAGATTTTATTTGAAGGTCATATTTTTTGGAGAGAATTAGAAAAAAGAGGAATCAATCCGAACGAATACCACAATAGCACTACGGCTGATGTATTATATAAGAGTTGGACAAAACAATATTATCTCGGAGGAGAAGCCGAACAAGTAAGATTGCAAAAAGCCATGCAATTAGGTTCTGGACAAAGTTTTATTGATGCTGCGAATGCTTCAGCATCTTGGGGAAGTTTTCAAATTATGGGTTTTAATGCTTTGTCTTTAGGTTATTCAAGTATAGCTGATTTTGTTCAGAAAATGCATATAAATGAAGGCGAACATCTTAAAGCTTTTGGTCAGTTTTTAAAAATAAACCATTTGATTCCTTATTTACAAAGTAAAAATTGGGAAGAGTTTGCGAAAAGATATAACGGACCGTCGTATAAAGTCAATAAGTATGATACAAAATTGGCTGCTGCTTTTGCAAAATATTCAAAATAATATAATTTAAATTTTAATATCATGAGTTATCTAGTACAACAAATGATAGAGATTTTATCTCACAAAAAATTAAAAAAAGAAAGTGTAAATAGCGACAGAGATTATTCTGGCGGTGGTTGGTTCGATGAAAAAACGGAATCTATTTTTCTGTGTTCTGATAAAAGCTTTGCATTTATAATAGAATCATTTTCGAGCATTTCTTCCGGTGGATTTTCAATGCCATCACAAAGTAGAAAGGAATATTTTGGTTCTTGGGATGTTATTGAAGAAAATGCCACTTTATATTTAATGCTATTTTATCAAGATGGTTCTACAGAAAAATTACAAACCAGAAATTTAGGTACAGGTTTGCAACAATTAAATTATCAAACTTGGAATAGGTATTTAATAGAATAAAAAATCCCAATCCTATAAAGAATTGGGATCATAATATAAATTTGATTCAAGAATTACCTTAAAACAGCACCCACTTCTTTTTCAAAATTCTGTTGCAGTTTGCCCATGATTTTATCAATCTGCTCATCGGTTAATGTTTTGGTCGCATCTTGCAGGATAAAACTCAAGGCATATGACTTTTTACCTTCGGGAAGGTTTTTCCCTTGGTAAACGTCAAATAAGTTGATGTCATTTAACAGGGCTTTCTCTGTTTGGCGAGCAATGGCATACAGCGATTCAAAAGAAACATCTTGGTTGACTAATAAAGCTAAATCTCTGCGAACCTCCGGATATTTAGGAATCTCCTGAAACTTTATTTTGTTGCTAAGTAGTTTAATAATCAAGCCCCAATTGAAGTCGGCGTACATTACTTCCTGCTTACTATCAAAATGTTTTAAAATGGATTTCTTAACCGTACCGAATTCAACCAATAAGTCGTTGCCGCTATAAAAAGCAATTCCTTCCGCAAATACATCTGAGCCAACAGGTTTAGTAATTAATTTGTTAAAACCTAACCGATCAAAAACCGAAGTCACATAGCCTTTAAACAGAAAGAAATCAGATGGATTTTGTGCACTCGTCCAGTTTTCAGCTGCTCGGTTACCGGTTAAGAACAAGGTCAAATGTTTTTGCTCTTCATACCCTGAAGGGAATTTGTGGTAGCTTTTACCAAATTCAAACAACTTTAAATCGGCATTTCTTCGATTAATGTTATACGATACTGCCTCCAATCCGGAGAACAACAGCGACTGTCGCATAGCTGATAAATCAGCACTCAGCGGATTTAACATCAGTACGTTAAACTCTTCTTTTAATTTTGAAGAAAGTTTTACATAGTCAGGCGTGGTTAAAGAGTTCGACATCATTTCATGAAATCCAAACGCATTTAATTGCGTGGCAATGATGTTTTGCACTTTGTAATCTTCCGTACGACCGGAGTTGGCAACCGTAGCGTTTAATTTTTTACTGAAGTTGATGTTATTATAACCGTATACCCGTAAAATTTCTTCAATCACATCAATCTCCCGTTGCACATCTACGCGGTAGGCAGGAACCACCAAACCAAGACCCGTTTCGGATACATTAGTGACTTTAATGTCAAGTGATACCAATATCTTCTTAATGGTTTCCTTAGGAATTTCCTGACCAATGATGCTATTGACATTATTAAAATTCAAAAGAACCGAATGGTCTTCAATTTTCTTTTGGTACACTTCTACAATGTCGGATGTAATTTCGCCACCGGCAATTTCTTTGATTAGAATAGCGGCTCTTTTCAACGCATATTCGGTAATCGTCGGATCAATACCACGTTCGAATCGGAAGGAAGCATCGGTACTTAACCCATGTCTCTTAGCCGTTTTACGGATGGAAACCGGATTAAAATAGGCACTTTCCAAGAAGATACTGGTTGTATTTTCGGTCACGCCTGATTTTTTACCACCAAAAACGCCGGCAATACAAAGCGGACCGTTGTCGTCGCAAATCATTAAGTCATCTTCATGTAGCGTGCGTTCCACATCATCCAACGTCACAAATTTTGTTCCTGCTTTTACTGTTTTAACGTTTATCTTTCCGTTGATTAAAGCGGCATCAAAGGCATGTAGGGGCTGACCCAAATCGTGTAACACGTAGTTGGTGATGTCAACAATATTATTTTTAGGGGTCAATCCGATGGCTTTCAAACGGTTTTGCAACCAGTCCGGTGAAGGGTTTACTTTAATTCCCGAAATAGTGACCCCACAGTAGCGAGGAGCCAATTTACTATCGGCCACTTCTACGTCAATTTTTAACGTACGCTTGTCTACTCTAAAATTACTAACCGAAGGTGTGATTAATTCAGGCGTGGTATTTTTTTGTACCAAACCTGCTCTCAAATCTCTGGCTACACCCCAATGCGACATGGCGTCGGCACGGTTAGGAGTTAACCCAATTTCAAAGACTTCGTCGTTTTCTATATTGAGCACCTCTGCCACGGGCGTTCCGGCTTCAATAAGATTATCTAAAATCATGATGCCGTCATGATTGGTACCAATACCTAATTCATCTTCGGCACAAATCATTCCGTGACTTTCTTGTCCGCGTATTTTTCCTTTTTTAATTTGAAATTCATTTCCGTCTTTGTCAAACAACATTGTTCCGATGGTTGCAACGGGTACTTTTTGTCCCACAGCAACGTTGGGTGCACCGCATACAATTTGCACGGGTTGACCGTCACCTAAGTCAACAGTGGTTACTTTTAAACGATCGGCATCGGGATGTTGCACACACGTTTTCACTTCGCCAACAACTACTCCAGTAAGGCCACCTTTAACAGATTGGTATTTTTCTACTACTTCTACTTCCAAACCTAAGTCGGTAAGCAAAGCCGCTGTTTCTTCTGAAGGAACATCTAATTTTATAAATTGTTTCAGCCAGTTGTATGATATACGCATTTTGTATCGAATTTTAAGAGTGCAAAGATACTAATTGTCTTTGAAGCGTACTATTAAAAATTTAAAATTAGAAGGATTTATTAGTTCTTTTTTTATACCTTTCGTTAAGAATTTTAACAATCTTTTCATGGTAGTAGTAGCTGAAAAATGGAAACGAATAACCCGCAAAATCGTCAAGTATTTCGCGGTTTTTATGCTTGTAGTTCTTTTGATCTATACGCTTTTTGGTGTGTTTTTAGACACCAAGCATGATGAGATACTGGCTGAAGTTAATCACTATGCCAAAGAAAATTTCAAAGGAGATATTGCCATTGGAGATTTGAACCTGCTGTTGTTCAGAGATTTCCCCAGTTTAACGATAGAGTTGCAGAACGTAACGGTGAAAGATTCGCTGTGGTCACTTCATAAAAAAACCTTGATTGAATCCGACTATTTGTATGCAAAGATTTACCCTTGGAAAGTTCTTTTCGGGAATTTAGAAATCAATAAAGTTACGTTGAAAAATGCCACATTAGATGTATACACAGCTGAAAATGGTTACAGCAATTTTTCGGCATTGGAGAAAAGAAAGATAGTGAAGAAAGAAAAAAAAGATCCCGTATTAGATTTGCAAATTGATAACATTGAATTGAAAGAGGTAACCGTTGTTGCAGACAATCACCTCAAACGAAAATCAATTAATTTTAAAATAAAATCGTTAAATACGCATTTTACAACTACTTCTAAAGGGTTCATTGCCAATGCAAAAATGAATGCTCACGTTGACGATCTGACTTTTAATTATAAAAACGGAAGCTTTGCCAAAAACAAAGACATTACAGGTAATCTAGCCATTACGTACGATACACTTCAAAAAAAGATTGCCATCAGTTCGGATGCTTTTGTAATTGGTGGTTGTCAGTTTGATTTAAAAGCTTCTTTTGGAATAAAAGGGAATTCATTATTTTCAATCGGACTAATCAGTAAAGGTGTTTATTGGAAAGACGCAGCTTCCTTAGTTTCAAAGAACATCTTCTCGAAACTGAATAAATTTGATTTGAAGAAGCCATTTCCCGTGAAATGTTCCATTAACGGCGATATGAAAGATAAAAATTATTTAAAAATACACGTAGTTGCCACCTTTAAAGACAATGAATTAACTGCCGTAGATAAAGTGTTTACCGATTGTAGTTTTACGGGTGAATACACCAATAATTATGTGGATAACGGCACCTATGATGATCCGAATTCTGCCGTGATGCTTCATGATTTTAAAGCTAGTTATGAAGGAATACCTTTTACCACAAAGGATTTGATGGTTTTAGACTTGAAAAAACCCATTGCTTCCGGTTCGCTAGACACTGAATTTGATGCATCAAAGCTCCGTGCTTTTTTTACCGAAGATCATATGCGATTTGCCAAAGGTAAGGTTCGATGTGCCATTTCTTTTAAGAGTGATGTAATCAATTTGCAAATCAAAAAACCATTTATAGAAGGAATGGTTAGCATCAAGGATTGCGATTTTACTTTTGTACCCAAAAATATTGCGTTTAAAAAGAACAATGTCGACTTACATTTTACCTCCGACGAATTGGTCGTAAAAAATCTGTCCTTTGAAACCAAAAGCAGTAAAGTGCAGATGAAGGGCAGTTCGAAGGATTTTATGAGTTTGTATTACGATAGTCCGCATAAAATTGTTTTAAATTGGGAAGTCTATAGTCCGTTTTTAGATTTAAAAGACTTTACTTATTTTATGAGTCCCAGCAAGACCAAAACTCCAACAAAAAAGGGAAAATCCACTTTATTTGACCTATTAACCAACACCCAACTGATTACGGCTAAAGTAAAAGTTGATCAATTCAAACATAACAAGTTTACAGGAAGCAAACTTGTTGCTGACGTACAACTAACCAACAAGCAAATCAAATTAAGTGAATTATCGGTCAATAGTTGCAACGGTACTTTAAAAGTGAATGCTACTATTGACCATGGTTTAAAAGCAAATTTATTTAGCTTGAATGCCAAGGCCACTAATTTAGACGTTGACAAATTTTTGTATTCCTTTGATAATTTTGGCTCTAAAACTATTACAAATCATTCGATTCGAGGAAAATTATCCCTTCAAACCCATTTAACCGGGCAGGCAGTTGATGCAGCTATTCAGCCTAAATCACTGAAAGGAAACTTGAACTATCAATTGACAGATGGAGCGTTTGTAAATTTTAAACCAATTGAAAAAGTGGGTAAACATGTATTTCCAAAACGTGATTTTTCCAATATTACCATTGATAATTTAGTAGTGGATATAGCAATCAAAAAAGGTATTTTGACTATTGCACCCATGGAAATCAATACCAGTGTAATAAAAATGGACGTAGTTGGCGATTACGGACTTGATGAAGGTACTAATTTAAACATAGACGTTCATTTACGCAACCCTGCTAAAGACAAAAATGAAATAAGTAAAGCTGTACTTGCTGAAAACAGAAAAAAAGGTGTCTGCATTCATCTTCAGGTTATTGACGATAAAAAAGGCGGAACCAAAATAAAACCGCGATTATCGAACAACAAATCAAAGTAATTCTTCAACGTGCTTCTTTATTTTATGTGCAATTTCCTCGGTGGGTAAATCATTGGCGTCATCGCCAAAAGGATCTTCGATTTCCTCTGCAATTAACTCTAAACTAGCCAATACATAAAATATGAATACAACCACAGGAACCACGTAATACCCTAAGTCAAAAACATAGCCAAAAGGCAAAGTCATTACATATAAAAAGATAAACTTTTTCAAAAACGCACTGTATGAATAGGGGATGGGTGTGTTTTTAATACGTTCACAGGCTCCGCAAATGTCTGTAAACGAAGTTATTTCGTTGTTCAAAAGGATGAGTTGGTCGCCGGTTATTTTGTTCGATTCATACAGTTGATTCGTATGGTTGATTAAAGCCAAAGCAATGCGATTGGGTTTGTGACGGTGATGATCTATCTCCAAATCGACATCTTCAAAAAGTTCTAAAGCAACTTCCTGATTTTTCAGGTGTTTTTCAAGAACCATGGCATATGTTGGGATTATTTTTCGGTAAAAGTTTCGGTCGGTTCGGTCTTTTACCATGGCCGAAATTTTCATTGCAAAATTTCTACTGGTATTTACCAAACTACCCCATTGTTTTCTGCCTTCCCACCAGCGGTCGTAGGCAGTGTTGGTACGAAATACAAGCAATAAGGAGATGACAAAACCCAACATATTGTGCATGATGGTAATGTTTTTTACATGACTTTGTTCGGATAATTTCCAGACTTCTAGTTCCAAATATCCGATGAAAGCTGAATAAAGACCAATACCTACCATCAATGGCAGTAATTTCCGGAAGGTGTCCGCCTTGTGAATTCTGAAAATAAAAGTGAACCATTCTTTTGTATTGTATGAAACCATGGGGTTATTTTTTACTTTTCAATTTAGTAGTATCTTTGAGAACTTAACGTTTTCAAAAGTAGAAATTCTTTTGTTACTATTTTATTTAAAAAGTACAGATGTTTCATTTAATTGATTTGATCGGAACGATGGCGTTTGCCATTTCGGGTGTTTTGACCGCTTTTCATAAGCGACTCGACCCTTTTGGGGTTTTTATAATTGCTTTTGTAACAGCTGTGGGTGGTGGAACTTTACGCGATATGCTTATCGGACGAACGCCTGTTGGCTGGATGCGGGATGTTAATTATGTATATGTGATTGGATTGGGATATATCATCGCATTGCTTTTCAGGAGAAAATTGGACCGATTGCGTACATCGCTTTTTCTGTTTGACACCATTGGTTTAGGCGTTTTCACCTTAATTGGTTTAGAAAAAGGCATTGAGGTGCATTTGCATCCGGTCATTTGCATCGCTCTAGGTACCATGACTGCCTGCTTTGGAGGGGTAATTCGCGATATTTTGTGTAATGAAATACCGGTAATTTTCAGAAGAGAAATTTATGCTACCATTTGCATTTTTGGCGGCGTAGTGTTTTTTGCTTTAAAGTATTTTCAAATTAATAACGATTTATTGTATCTGATTACTTCATTAGTAATCATTACTATTCGCTTGTTGGCGGTGAAATATAAATGGTATTTGCCCACCTTGGGTAAAGAAGTTATTTCTTAAAATACAAATAGCCTACAAAAGGGGCCTGGTACTCCGGATCGTTTAAGTTCAATACGTAAAAATAGGTTCCGTCGGGCACTTCCTTTCCAAAGTAATCATTGCGGGTATTTACTTCACCTTTCCAAAAGTCTAGATTATTATTGCCTTTCCAAATGAGTACGCCCCAACGGTTGTAAACCAATAATTCATAGTTTACAAAAATGTCTTTGATGCCATCAATAAAAAAGAAATCATTATACCCATCATTATTTGCGGTAATAAAATTATAAATGGTTGGTGGACAATTTTTTGTAAGTAGCAGAAAGGAGGTAATGCTGAAACAATGATCATTTTCTATCCTTACATAAATGGTTGTAGAAGAAGTAGAGGTTGTATAATTAAATGTATTGCTAATGGGATTTATATTTTTAGAAGCCTCTTCAAAAGTTTCAAAAAATTGTACTGTGTCGTCAGGATCAAACTTTACAAGATTTTCATAGGATGAAAAATCAAAAGTAGCAACACCCAAACCTTGGTTACAACTTTCAATATTGGGTAAGTCGTTAAAAGCTGGTGAAGTAAAAAGAGTAATGATTTCCGCGTAACTGTTATTGTCTTCATTTATTTCTGAGACTATGCCTGTTCCATCTCCGGTATCATCTACCACAAATACTAATTCAAACGGATTGGCGATAATTTCCGGAATGGTCAGAATAATCGTTCCCACTTCGCTTTCACCAACGGGAAGGATGGCCTGTGTTGCAGCAGTAGCTAGTAAATTGCCGTCTGCATAAATTGCTATCGGCGTGTTGGCTGGCAACGGATTGGTGGCTGTTGCTAAGTTGGTGACTGTATATTCCACCGGAATAATTCTCGAATCGCAAGTGCGTGTAAAATCGTCAATGGAAATCACCGCATCAGGAACCTGACTGTTGAGTTTGGTGACAATGGCATTAATCATAACAAAATCCTGTCCTGACGTAAGTGCTATTTCTGCGGAAGTGTCACCTGCTTGAATGTTATTTTGAATGTCGTATACATCCAAGTCCATGTTGTACAAAACCGTACTACCCGTAAAAGAATTAGTCCCGTTAAATGCGTTATTTTGAGGGTTTAAAGGCGGATTACTTAACACAGCACTATTAATGGTCAGCGTTTCATTCACTGCAATTCCCACATCACCTTCCCAAGCTAAAAAGCCGATTTTTGCACCAATTTCATCGATAACATTTAAGCTACTTAAAGTTATACTAAGTTCATTGGGAACGCCTTGGAGTCCATCATACACATTTACTTGATTTAGCGGTAAGGTGTCATTTTTATACACAATAATTATTGCCCAGCCTGCAAAATTGGTTCGATTGGTAAAATAGGTTGGTAAAAACGATGAAATATCCAAACCGGAAAAGGTATAACTACCGTTTCCTGTAGCAACGATTTGTTCGGTAATATCTTTAAAGGCACTGAAATAATCAAAGGGAACCCCGTTAATAATTCGTTGGTAAGCAAACGTTCGTTCTGCGGTAATATTGGTGGTGTTTAGGACCACATCAAAATCGCCGGTTCCACTTCCTGCCCAATAGAGGTAGGCTTTCTGAATAGTGTCCAGCGTTGTTAAATTTAATACTGCAGCTGAACTACTTAAAATTACCGGACTCGTTTGGAACGTATTTTCCTGCGGATTGAGGGTATTGCCGATAAAAGTAAAATCAAATCGGCCGTTAAATTGCTGATACAATGAAACATCCTGACCGAAGCTAGTACTCCAGCAGAAATATAAAATACAAATAACAAAAATGTTGTATTTTCGTTTCAAATAAATGGGTAAATTAATAGTCCGAAATATAAGGAAAAATTGTAAAAGTTTTATTTTGCAACGCATTACAATGCAATTCGTCAACGTATAATCAGTAATTTAAGACTATGGATTGTAGATTTTTTAGAAGTATTAGTGTCACTAATGAAGTTTTGAATATGTTTCTGAACCCTCTTTTTAACAATCAGCACCTTGCTGTAATTATTGATTTGCCAACCATCAACAATTGACATTATTAAATAAAATACTGCGTTCCACCTTGTTCAAAGTCTCTTCTTTGAACAGCATTAGCGTTGTTTTAAAGATAGGCATCGGCATTGTTACATCAAAAATCATCGCTATTTTTATTGGACCTAGCGGTATGGCATTGGTAGGCAATATGCGAAATTTTGTTTCACTTGCCGAGAATATTTCCACCTTAGGGTTTCAAAACGGTATCATTCGATTTATTGCCTCGCACAAGAAAGATAGTACTGCAACCGCTGCATTTATTTCCACCATTTTCTTTGTATTAGTGGGTGTAGCTTTGCTTTTGAGTCTGCTACTATTCTTTGGAGCAGAATTTTGGACGACCTATTTGTTTGGTGTGAAAAGCGTGTATGGCAATGCAATTATGGTATTTGCTTTTACACTGCCCTGGCATACGCTCTCCGCATTTTTATTGGCTGTATTAAATGGCTTGGGCAACTATCAAAGAGTTATTTACACCAACATTATCGGTAATTTATTGGGATTGGGTGTGACTGTTTTGTTAGTCACGCAAATGTATACGTTGGGAGCTATGTTGTCGCTGGTGATTACGCCCGCATTATTATTTGGCGTTACTTTTTTTTATCTCAATAAAGAGTTGGCACTGTTCAGCCATATAAAATTCAAATTATTTGATTGGAGTTTGCTTAGTCATTTGTATTCGTTTACAGTCATGGCACTTTTTACAGCGATTGTAACGCCACTAGTGCTTTTGGTTTTGCGAAATTATATTATCGATTCACAAGGGTTGACACAAGCCGGTTTTTGGGAAGCAATCAGCAGGATTTCTACCTATTATTTCATGTTTTTGTCCACACTTTTAACCGTGTATTTTTTGCCGAAATTGTCTATGGCAACAAGTGATTCTGAAACAAAAGCTATTTTTTACAACTATTTTAAATCAGTATTTCCTTTGTTTATAGGCGTTTTGGTTGTGATTTACTTTTTGCGAAGTTTTATCGTGCAAGTGCTTTTTACCAGTGAATTTTTACCCGTAAATGATTTGTTTTTGTGGCAAATTGTAGGTGATGTTTTCAAAGCTGCCTCTGTAATTTTGGGTTACGAATTCTTTGCCAAGAAACTAACAAAGGCCTATTTGGTCACCGAAACACTATCCTTTGTGTCTTTACTATCGTTGAGTTTTCTATTGGTTCCTCAATTTCAAACGGAAGGAGTTGTCATGGCACATGCGTTTACCTATATGTTCTATTTTGCACTTTTAGCCTTTTATTTTAGGAAGAAATTGTACTAAAATTTGTTTTCAACTTCGGCTGCTTTCAACATAAAGTAATGCAAATCGGTATTTTTGATGAAAGGTTTTAATTCTTCACTACCCGGTCCGAACATTGCTAATTCGGTGTAATCAGCGGAGTGATCCATACTTATCCAACCCACAGAGGTTCTTGCTTTTTGCATTTCGGCAAAAGTCTTAAATGGCAAATTTTTATAATTATACAAACCCTCGTCGTCTTTTTTCAAACCTTCATAGTAACCTAAGATTGTTTTTGCTTCTTCATCTGTTAGTGCAAAGCCATTGGCAAATTCAATCCGCTCTTTAATTTGTGAAACAGTAGATTCGGGGGTGAATCCGTTTAAAATCCACTCGTTGGTATGTTTGTAGGTTTGCACCGAATCAAAATGATCGTTGACATTTTTGCCGTAAATCAATCCCGGATTCGCGTTTCCGTGATCGGTGGTGATAATCACAAGCGTTTCTTTGTCTTTTTCGGCAAAATCCATTGCCACTTTTATTGCTTCGTCAAAAGCTACTTGGTCGTACAACAGTCCTGCGATATCATTGGCGTGAGCAGCCCAATCCACTTTTCCTGCTTCCACTTGAAGTACAAATCCTTTCGGATGACTTTTCATTCGGTCGATTGCTTTCTGAGTCATCTCTGCCAAGGTAGGAATCGTGTTTCCTAGGTCTTTTATATTTTCGCGGTCGACGGAGTAGGGTAAACCATCTTCGAAAAACACCCCTAAAAGTGGTTTCTCGTTGGAAGAAGCAAGCATTTCTGTACGCGTTTTTGCTACTTGATATCCTTTGGAAGCAAAAGCAGCGAACATGTCTTTTTTATCTTTTCGTTTATCTTTGTCAAAGTATTGAGACCCACCACCCATCATCACATCAAAGTCTACTAATAAATAGGTTTCTGCAATTTCATCCTGACTATTTCTGCTTTTGCTGTTGGCACAAAAACCTGCTGGAGTGGCATGCGTAATTGGCACTGTGGTTACACAACCCGCCATTTTTCCTGCTTTTTTAAATTTTTGCCAGATGGGAAGGTATTCTTCACCATTCACGCCGATATTTAAGGCACCATTTTTTACTCGAAAACCACTTCCCCAAGAAGTACTTGCGGCCGCTGAATCGGTAACAAGCGACGAGGCAGAAGCCATGTCCATTAACGCACGAGTGACTTTATTTTCACGGTATAAATTCAACCAATTCGAACCTGTTCCTGTTTTTCTGCTTAAGTAAATATCAGCCATGTTCAGCGTTCCCGAACTCATTCCGTCACTTACTAAAAAGATGATATTTTTTGCTTTTTTGTTTTTATAAACAGGTTGGATGGTTTCAATTGCAGCCGTTGTATCAAAAGGATTAATGACCAAACTTCCGATGGTAAAAAGCGAACCGTTTTTAAAGAACTTTCTTCTGTTCATGATGGATGTATTTGCAACAAATATAGAAAATGTAGTGAGAAGACAAGTTAAATTAAGTTTACTATTCTGCGGATGGACTTATTCCAACGAAAAAATCCCGATTGCATCATGAAATCGGGATCTTCGTTGTAATCTGTTAATCGGGTATTTGTTTTTGTGTTAGTTAAGTACAGTTTCAAAGCTAACTAATTTCTGACCTTTTAAAATGTCTTCCATTGTTTCGCGTTCTCTGATTAAGTGGCCTTTTCCTTCGTACCAAAGTACTTCGGCAGGTTTGAATCGGGAGTTATAGTTAGAAGCCATTGAAAAACAATACGCTCCTGCATTTTTAAAACATAAAATATCACCTTCGGTTATTTCATTGATTCTACGGTTATTGGCAAACGTATCCGTTTCGCAGATGTAACCTACGATGGAGTAGAATCGCTCTTTACCTTTGGTGTTCGAAATATTTTCAATTTGGTGATACGAACCATACAGCATCGGACGAATCAAATGGTTGAATCCGCTGTCAATTCCCGCAAAAACGGTTGACGTAGTTTGTTTCACCACGTTTACTTTTGCTAAAAAATAGCCGGCTTCGCTCACTAGGAATTTACCCGGTTCAAAAGCTAGTGTTAACGGTCTGCCGCACTCTTCTTCAAATTTATTGAATCGTTTGGATAGTTTTTTACCCAATTCCTCCACATTTGTTTCGATATCATCTTTTTTGTAAGGGACTTTGAAACCGCTTCCAAAATCAATGAAGTCCAATGTTTTAAAATGTTTGGCCGTATCAAATAAGATTTCAGCGGCATATAAAAACACTTCAATATCTAAGATATCCGAACCTGTATGCATGTGAATGCCGTTGATATGCATGTTGGTGTTTTCAATAATACGAAGTAAGTGTGGCAATTGGTGAATAGAAATCCCAAATTTACTATCAATATGACCCACGGAAATATTAGAATTTCCTCCCGCCATTACATGTGGATTGATTCGGATACAAACCGGAATGGTTGGATGTTTGGTGCCGAATTGTTCTAAAATTGACAAGTTATCAATATTGATTTGTACACCTAATTCTGCCACCAGTTCAATTTCTTCCAGCGAAACTCCGTTGGGAGTAAATATGATTCGGTTCGGTTCAAAACCGGCAGCCAAGCCTAATTGCACTTCTTGGTAAGAAACAGTATCTAAACCAGCCCCCATGGAATGAAACAATCGAAGGATGGATATATTCGATAAAGCTTTTACAGCATAATTAATTCGAAGACGTTCTACTTTTTCAAAGGAGTTCGTCAAACGGTTGTATTGCGATTGTATTTTTTCTGCATCGTATACATATAATGGACTACCAAATTGTTCGGCTAAACCAAGTAAGTCTTTCGTGTTCATGGTTTTTATTTTTATGCAAATGTACGGGTACGTTAGTACTAAAAAAAATGCGACCGATCATATTCACAAAAAATAACAAAATGTGTTATTTGTAACACATAAAGCAGTATTGGTTATAATATCTAACTTTTGAAACGTACGAAAACGTAGGTAGTTCGCACTACAATCGAAATAAATAGTAAAAAAAGATTCGGCAGTTAGAATTTAGTTGTTATTTTTGTGGCACTTTTTAAACAGACAAACGCAACTTTATTATGAATATACACGAATACCAAGGGAAAGAAATTTTAGCCAGTTACGGCGTAAGAATTCAAAGAGGAATTGTGGCTAATAGTCCCGTTGAAGCGGTTGCTGCAGCGAAACAACTAACAGCTGAAACCGGAACAGGCTGGCATGTGATTAAAGCACAGGTACATGCAGGTGGACGTGGAAAAGGCGGCGGAGTGAAGTTGGCTAAGAATTTACAACAAGTGGAAGAATTGGCGGAACAAATTATCGGGATGCAATTGATTACCCCACAAACCCCACCGGAAGGTAAAAAAGTACACAAAGTTTTGATTGCAGAAGATGTGTATTATCCGGGAGAAAGCGAAACTTCAGAGTTTTATATGTCCGTTTTATTAAATCGTGCCAAAGGACGCAACATGATTATGTATTCTACCGAGGGTGGAATGGATATTGAAGAAGTGGCTGAACACACGCCTCATTTAATTTTTACAGAAGAAGTAGATCCAACCATTGGCTTGCAAGGATTTCAAGCGAGACGTATTGCCTTTAATTTAGGACTTTCAGGCAATGCATTTAAAGAAATGGTTCAATTTGTACAGTCATTATACAATGCTTATGTAGGTTCAGATGCTTCAATGTTTGAAATCAATCCGGTTTTAAAAACGTCTGATAATAAAATCATGGCAGTTGATGCCAAAGTAAATATTGATGATAACGCATTATACCGTCAGCAAAAAATTGCTGATATGCGTGACATTCGTGAAGAGAATCCTATTGAAGTAGAGGCCAAGGAAGTAGGTTTAAACTATGTAGATTTAGACGGAACGGTTGGTTGTATGGTAAACGGTGCCGGATTGGCAATGGCTACCATGGACTTAATTAAGTACGCAGGTTATGAGCCGGCTAACTTTTTAGACGTAGGAGGAACGGCAGATGCGAAACGTGTGGAAACTGCTTTTAGAATCATTTTAAAAGATCCGAATGTAAAAGCAATTTTGATTAACATCTTTGGTGGAATTGTACGTTGTGACCGTGTGGCTCAAGGAGTTGTAGACGCTTACAAAAACATGGGCGATGCCATTAAAGTTCCAATTATTGTTCGTTTACAAGGAACGAATGCTGAAATAGCCAAAGAATTGATCGACAATTCAGGTATGCCTATTTTATCAGCGGTACAGTTTCAAGAAGCGGCAGATCAAGTGAAAGCGGCGTTGAGCAAGTAATTTTGCAATTGATTTGATCAAAAAGTAGTATAAAAAAGCCCCCAGTTAGTTGAACTTTCTGGGGGCTTTTCTGTACACGTTTGAAACGGTTTTACAGCTCTTGTATTTGGTCTGATTCGAAAATTCGGAAACCTTTTGCATCATCTTGAGCCAGTTTAAATAGAGCTTGAGCCACTTTTTTATTTTCGATTGGTTTGTATTTTTTTAAATTACCTACTAATAAAAAGGAAAATGTGGTCATAAAGAAAGCTCCTATTTTTTCGGTCAATCTAAACTCGGTTCTTTTTCCAAGTAATAGCGAAGGTCTTACGATTGTGACCGTCTCTAGGTCGGCTATTTTTAAAAAAGCTTCTATTGCACCTTTTGTTTTTAAATAAAAATTCGTTGATTTTTCATCAGCTCCAATTGAAGAAATAAGCAGCAAATGGCTTACTTTATTTTTGGATGCTATTTGTGCAAATTGTTTGGGATAGGTATAATCTACTTTTTTAAAAGCTTCTTGGCTTCCTGCTTTCTTGATGGTTGTTCCAATGCAACAAAAAAAATCATCTCCCTGAACATAGTGCTCATAGCTTTCTGCATGGTCAAAATCAATAATATGTTGTACAAGTTTTGGATGCTGAATTTTTGCATCCCGTTTAACAAAAACGATCACCTTGTTGTAAGAAGGACTATCCAGAAGTATATTCAAAAGCTGAGAACCAACCAAGCCTGTGCTGCCTATCAAAAGGGCCGTTTTCATTGGTTAAGACTTTTTATTCTTCCCATTGTTGTATTTCACTTTTTCCACAATCTCTATTTTCTTCTCTGGCTTTTTCTCACGAGATTTCGGATTGGAGGAAGGTTTTTTCTTAAAAGCTGGTTTCTGTCCTGTGTTAGATTTTACAAACGGTTTTCTGTCTTCCGGTTTATTAGCTCTTGATTCGGAGCGTTCGCCACTATTCACGATGTTCTTTTCTGTTGAATCTGCTTTGTGACTTTTTATCACTTCCCTTGGGTTCTTCGGGTTTTCTTTGGTTCCACGTAAGTGAATCACCAACCCATTTAAAAAGTTTCGCAATACTTGATCGCCACATTCCATAAAATTCGGATGGTCTTCGTTGCGGAAGAACGCTCCTAATTCAGCTTTAGAAATACGGAAATCAACCAATTGCATAATTTCTACGATTTGGTCGTCGCGAAGTTGCAAAGCGACACGGAGTTTTTTGAAGATATCGTTGTTGTTCATTTTTTTGAGGTGCTAAGGTTTTGAGGTACTAAGGTACTAAGGTACTAAGGATTTGAAATTTCTTGTAAAGATACGAAGTAAAAACTATTTGAAACATATATTGATTTATAACCCGCAACCCGCAACCCGTAACCCGTAACCCGCAACCCGCAACCCGAAACCCGCAACTCGAAACTTTTTCATTTCAAAATCCACAACACTGCTTTTCCAAATTGTTCACTCCACATTTTTTCATTGTGTTTGCCGTCTTTCACTACGACTTCTTTGGTTAGGTGTTTGCAATC
>NZ_JBILTE010000182.1:0-5143 GCF_044371705.1 Flavobacterium sp.
ACAAATCATCAAAGGTTTGGGAGAAATTGGCGGTTTTGGTCCGTACATTCCCGAAGAATATGGTGGTGCTGGTTTAGACCAAATTTCCTATGGCTTGATTATGCAGGAAATTGAAAGAGGTGATTCCGGTGTACGTTCTACCTCATCGGTACAATCATCATTGGTAATGTATCCCATTTGGAAATATGGAAATGAAGAACAACGAATGAAATATCTACCCAAATTGGCCACAGGCGAAATGATGGGTTGCTTTGGATTAACTGAACCCGACCACGGTTCAAATCCGGGAGGAATGACAACCAATTTTAAAGATAAAGGCGATCATTACTTATTAAACGGTGCCAAGATGTGGATTTCCAATGCTCCTTTTGCTGATATAGCTGTTGTTTGGGCAAAAAATGAAGAAGGCAGGATTCACGGTTTAATTGTGGAACGTGGAATGGAAGGTTTCACTACTCCAGAAACACACAACAAATGGTCGCTTCGTGCTTCGGCAACAGGTGAGCTAATTTTTGACAATGTCAAAATTCCAAAAGAAAATCTACTGCCTAACAAATCCGGTTTAGGAGCCCCGCTAGGTTGTTTAGACTCGGCTCGTTACGGAATTGCTTGGGGTGCGATTGGTGCAGCAATGGATTGTTATGATACGGCTTTACGCTATGCGAAAGAACGCATTCAATTTGATAAACCTATTGGGGCTACCCAATTACAACAGAAAAAATTAGCCGAAATGATTACCGAAATTACCAAAGCCCAATTGTTAACATGGCGTTTGGGAGTTTTGAGAAATGAAGGAAAAGCTACCACTGCTCAAATTTCAATGGCAAAAAGAAATAATGTAGACATGGCTATCCATATTGCAAGAGAAGCACGACAAATTTTAGGTGGGATGGGTATTACCGGAGAATATTCAATCATGCGACACATGATGAATTTGGAATCGGTGATTACGTATGAAGGAACCCATGACATTCATTTGTTGATTACAGGAGCAGATATTACAGGAATGCAAGCGTTTAAATAAATTCCAACTAAAGAAATTCCAAATTCCAAAATTTAGAAGATTTTACATTAAACAAAAACTAAATTCTACATAAATAGCTTCTCAATTCGGGGAAGCTTTTTTATTTTTGATAAAAAATTCGTTATGAGCATTGCAACCATTCAAAATACCATTCAACCACAAAAAAATAGATTACTCAATCATTCTCTATATAAAAATATTAAAACCATTGACGATTTAAGAGTATTTCAGGAAAGCCACATTTATGCTGTTTGGGATTTTATGTCGCTTTTAAAAGCTTTACAATCAAAATTGACTTGTACTTCTACCCCATGGTTACCCGTCGGAAATCCTGAAACACGTTATTTAATCAACGAAATTGTATTGGCGGAAGAAACCGATCTTTCCGCAAACGGAAAGCGTTTGAGTCACTTTGAAATGTATCTAGAAGCCATGCAAGCCAGTGGTTCGAATACATTGGAGATTGACTCATTTTTGAATCATGTGATTGCAACGAAGAACATTTTTGTATCCATCAAAAAAAGTGAATTACATCCAAACATTAAAGCCTTTTTAGATTTTACATTCCGAATCATTGAAGAGGGAAAACCCCATAAAATTGCGGCTGCATTTACTTTCGGAAGAGAAGATTTGATTCCTGAAATGTTTACAGCAATCTTAAAAAACTTTCAATCTAGTTTTCCTGAAATAGATTTGTCGAAACTCATTTATTATTTTGAAAGACATATTGAACTAGACGGAGATGAACACGGGCCGATGGCGATGCAAATGATTAGTGAATTATGCGAAAATAACGAAACCAAATGGAAAGAAGTGGAAGAAGTTTCTGTTTTAGCTTTAGAAAAAAGAATCGGACTTTGGGATGCCATTGAAGAAAAAATACATAAAAAAGAAGTTTGTTACTAATCTATAGCAATGATAGCTAATTCTCATCATAGATTTTCCAAAAAACAAGTAGTCACAAGTCGGGCTATGAATTTCATCTTGTGTATTTTATTCTTGGTTACTCTCAGTTGTTCCGATGATGAAACTGAAGTAGTTTTGGTTGACGACACACCTTCGGTAGCCTTCAAATATTTAGCATTGGGTGACAGTTACACCAAAGGCGAAGCAGTTTGCGATGCCTGTAAATTCCCTTCGCAATTACAGGACAGTTTGCAAAATTATTTAACTCCAAATGAAGTTATTAATCTTAAAGTTGTTGCACAAACGGGTTGGACGACCACCAATTTAAAAACGGCAATTATTAATGAAAATCTAAATGCAGAATATGATTTAGTGACCCTATTAATCGGCGTAAATAACCAATACCAAAACAAACCTTTTTCGCTGTATGAACAAGAATTTCCGGAGCTTTTAAATACTGCAATTACATTGGCAAAAGGTGATTTGAATCGTGTTATTGTTGTTTCCATTCCGGATTACGCCTATACTTTATTTGGTCTTGGAGGAAATGAAGATTTAATTTCGAGTCAAATCGATCAATACAATTTATTTGCTAAAAATCACACGGAATCATTGGGGATTACTTTTGTAAATATCACAGATATAACTAGACAAGGTTTAGCAAATCCGGCTTTGGTAGCTTACGATAATTTGCATCCTTCAGAATTAGCTTATACCAAATTTGTAGAACGTTTGCTCCCGATTGCGAAAATTAAATTGGGGATTGATTAATTATTGCTGCGGAGCAATTTCCAATTCAAGCCCGTCTAATTCCTCACTTAAATGAATCTGACAACCTAATCTTGAATTTTCTTTCACATGATAGGCATCGGCTAACATGGCCTCTTCGTCGTCGTTGCGTTGGGTTTTTAAAACATCGTTTAACAGATAGCATTGACAGGAGGCACACATGGCCATTCCGCCGCAAACACCAACGGTTCCTTCTTCTGCTAATTCATACATACGAATGAGTTCCATAACGTTCATATTCATGTCGGTTGGAGCTTGCACTTCGTGTTTGACACCGTTTCTATCGGTGATTTTTATGGTAATATCTTTAGGCATGTTAATCTATTGATTTTACCACTGCTTTCTCCGCTTCTTTTCGTGTACCATCAAAACCATCTACTCCTGAAACAGTAGTGTATTTCAACACATATTTTTTACCTGGATTCAATCGGCTATAAACACTTTGGCACATCAAAGTTGCTTCATGAAATCCGCATAAAATGAGTTTTAATTTTCCGGGATAGATATTTACGTCGCCGATAGCATAAATCCCGTCAATATTTGTTTGATAATCTAAAGCATTATTAACTTTGATGGCATTTTTTTCAATTTCTAATCCCCAGTTGGCAATGGCACCTAATTTAGGTGTCAAACCAAATAACGGAATAAAATAATCGGTCACCACATTCATTCGGGCACCATTGACTTCAATGTCTACTGATTCGATACGTTCAGTTCCTTTGAAACCAATCACTTCAGCAGGCGTAATTAATTTAATTTTTCCTGCATTTTTCAATTCTTGTACTTTTTCAACCGAATCTAATGCTCCACGGAATTCATTTCTTCGGTGAACTAAAGTCACTTCTGCTGCCAAATCCGCCAGGAAAATACTCCAATCCAATGCTGAATCACCACCTCCCGAAATTACAATTTTCTTTCCGCGATATTTTTCGGGATCTTTAACAAAATAATCCACTCCACGATCATTTTGTTCGTAAAACTCGATGTCTTTCAAAAGTGGTTTTCTAGGCTCAAAAGTCCCTAAACCTCCAGCAATAGCAATTGCTTTTGCTTGATGTTGAGTGCCTTCACTAGTGGTTACAATAAAGCTTCCGTCTTCGAGTTTATCAATTGTTTCAGCGGTTTCACCCAAAGTAAATCCGGGTTGAAATTGCTTGATTTGTTCCATTAAATTGGTCACTAAATCACCTGCTAATACTTCGGGATAACCCGGAATATCATAGATAGGTTTTTTAGGATATAATTCTGCTAATTGTCCACCTGGTTGAGGAAGTGCATCAATTAAATGACATTTCAATTTTAATAAGCCTGCTTCAAATACGGCAAAAAGCCCTGTCGGGCCTGCTCCAATAATAAGGATATCGGTTTGTATCATTCTTTTTATTTGCTAAGGTTCAAAGTGACTGTGTTACTAAGATTTTTGTAGTGGCGAAATTAGACTTGTTTGCGATTTAAAAACATGACTTATGTCAGTTTTGAATACTATCACAAAAAGTTATAATTCACACTTTTTAAGCTACGTTTTCCACCGTTTCAATTTGTGGCACATACTTTTTGATTGTAGTTTCCACACCTGCCTTTAAAGTCATTTGATTCACACTACATCCCACACAAGCACCTTCTAATCGAACTTTTACATGTTTCTCTTCTACAACCTCAATCAATGAAATATTACCTCCGTCGGAAATCAAAAACGGACGGATTTCATCTAACGCTTTTTCAATACCTAATCTAATTTCTTCTTCTGTCATTATTTTTTCCCTTTTACTGCTGAACATCCAGCCATGGTGGTTATTTTAATTGCTTCTGTGGGAGGTAAAAAATCATTTCTGTTCACTACTTCCTGCACAATGTTTCTAGCTATATTTTCAAATGCAGCTTCTAATGGCGTGGCTGTTTGAAGTGCTGCAGGACGACCATAATCTCCCGCTTCACGAATACTTTGTACCAATGGAAGTTCGCCCAACAAAGGCACTTGTAAATCTTCTGCTAGATTTTTTGCTCCTTCTTTTCCAAAGATATAATATTTATTATTGGGTAGTTCTTCCGGTGTAAAATAAGCCATATTTTCAATAATTCCCAAAACAGGCACTTTAATAGCATCGGATAAAAACATCGAAACTCCTTTTTTAGCATCGGCCAGAGCAACTGCCTGCGGTGTACTAACAACTACCGCTCCTGTAATGGGTAACGACTGCATAATTGAAAGATGAATATCACCGGTTCCGGGAGGTAAATCGATTAACATAAAATCAAGTTGTCCCCAATCAGCATCAAAAATCATTTGATTTAATGCTTTTGCAGCCATTGGTCCACGCCAAATAACGGCTTGATCAGGTTTAGTAAAAAAGCCAATCGATAAAATTTTAACTTCGTAGCTCTCAACGGGTTTCATTTTTGATTTTCCATCTACTTCAACCGATA
>NZ_JBILTE010000183.1:0-5102 GCF_044371705.1 Flavobacterium sp.
TGTTGAAAAAAAATTGCATAATTATTTATTTTTAACATAATATTATTAATTTTATGCAACTTATTAGCTATTTATAAATAATTAAAACCATTTTAAATGAAAAAAATTTTAGCACTATTTACTGTATTGCTTTTTCTTTTACTGGTTTATCTTTCATGGAATTGGTATAAAGAAACCGTTTTGTGTTGTGATGACCAAAAAGTTATTAGTAGGGGCGTTTTGTCCTATGATTGTAATACAGACATTCCAATTACAACTGAGGGTTGGCCTCAAAAGAAAGAGGAGATTTTGGCATCAATTGCCGAAGGTAGAAGACTTCTAGTGGTTGCCCCTTATTTTGACGGCGAAACGAAAGAGTTAGCTTTAGCTCGTGCAGGGAAAGTTAAAGAATTATTTTTAGACAAATTAAAAGCAGAACAAATTGAAATTGGTACTTATGCTGCGGGTAATTGTCAAGAATCACAATCGGATGTCTTTCATAAATCATTATTTAAATGGGTTATACGTAACGAAAATGTTGTAGAGCAACATGACAGAGTTTTGATTTATTTTGAATATAACAAGACTAAAGAAATTGATTCTGAAAATTTAACTAATTATTTATCGAAACTCGCTGATGATTTGAAATTATCTGGCAAATCAATCAACATTGTTGGGCATACCGATAAAGATGGAGATACCCAATACAATTATAATCTTGGTTTGGAGCGAGCGGAACAAATCAAAAAATACTTGGTTGTTAAAGGTCTTGAACCTGGCAAAATTACAACAGATTCGAAAGGAGAAACTCAACCAATTGCTGACGGATCTACTGAAGAAGGCAAACAATTAAACAGAAGAGCAGAAATAGAATTCAATTAATCAAAAATTTAAAAATTATATATTATGTTAAAATTAGCAATTAATACAACAGCTTGTGATGGTAGTAGTGTATTTTGGCCATGGTTATTATGGCTTTTAGGAGCTTTCTTATTAGGTCTTTTATTAGGTTGGCTTCTAAAACAATTATTTGGTGGTGGTGCTGCTGTTGCTGAAACAAGCAATACTCCGGCACGATTTGCAGCCGTTGATTCAGCAAAAGATGATCTTACAAAAGTAGAAGGCATTGGTCCTAAAATACAAGGTTTGTTAAATAACGATGGAATTTGGAGTTTTAATCAATTAGCCAATTCATCTACAAAAAGACTGCAAAAAATATTAGATGATGCGGGTCCTGCTTATACTGTTCATAATCCAAGTACATGGTCTTCGCAAGCAAGACTTGCAGATGAGGGAAGTTGGGAGGAACTTGAAAATTGGCAAAAATATTTAAAAGGTGGCCTGTAACATATTTCTTAATTCTGAAAATCCTGCGTAATTCAAACGCAGGATTTTTTTTGTTAACTTCATTTATAATCGATTGTACTTCATTACTTCAATAATTCTAAACATTAAATTTAAAACAAAAAAAGTGCATGAATCTTCATACACTTTTTTTAATCCTATATCTTGTGTTTAGAATTTGTAGGCCAAACCAACTTGTAATACATTATTTTTGTTATCCCCAGCACCTTTAGTAACATCTGTTGTTCCTATGTTATAACGTAAACCCAAATCAAATGTGTCAAATAGTTCGACACCTGCACCTACTCCAACAGAAAAATCAGTAGATTCATAGTTATCTTTTGAATTAGGAAGGCCATCATCAGCTCCTACTAAGAATCCGAATTGGGGGCCTGCTTCCACATAAAGAATTTTTAACAAGTTCAAACGAGCCATGATAGGGACATTAAAATAATCTAATTTAACGTCTTGATCACCAAATTTGGCACCTTGTGTGGAGTAAACCAACTCGGGAACAACATCAATAATTACCAAATCTATAGAGGCAAAAACGCCAGCGTGAAAACCGGTTAAAGAGCCTATATCGCCATCACCTGATAAAGTTGACGTATTTAACCCTCCTTTTACACCAAATTGAAGAATCTGTGAATGTGCAGAAATTCCTAAAAACAAAACGACTAAGTAAAATAATTTTTTCATGAACTTAAATTTAAGATTGTTTATCAAATATATTAAATTATACAATCTTAAAAATTGGACTAAATATTATTTTTCACCTAATTGTTAACACAATTATAAACAAATCAACAGATTAAAGTTAATTTATAAAGAATATTCCAAGGCCAATCAACAGTATCTGAACTACAAAAAGCAACAATCCGAATACCAAACCCCGTTTGCCGGATTGGATTAAGGATTTAAAACTAACCTTGAGTCCGATAGCTGCCATTGCAAAAGTTAATAAAATCCGGCCTACCAAAGAGGCAAAATCAATGAAATCCTTTGGTACCTCAACAAGTGAAACGAAAAAGGTAATGAAAAGAAATCCCCATAGATACCAGGGAAGTTGAAAGTACTGTTTCCAACTTTTGCCCGTATTTCGCTGCGTAAGATAATTAAAGAAGATTAAACCGGGCGACAATAATGCCACACGTGCCAATTTAATAGTCAAAGCTTGTTCCCCTATTTCCGGTGTCAAGCCAAATGCTGCTCCCGCTACATTCCCCACAGAATGCAGCGTTCCTCCTAAAAGCAAACTGCTTTCGAGGGCTGAAAAAGAGAAAGCGGTTATTACTAAAGGTAAAAACAACATCCCCAAGACGCCGTATAAATTAACAACTGCCATGGCTACGCCTACATCTTCCTTGTTTTTACTAATGCTTGGAGCCAAAGCGGCAATGGCGGAGGAACCACAAATAGCTGTTCCAAAACCAACTAACCAACCTACTGAACCGGGACAATTCATTTTCTTTGCAAGAAAAACAGTGGCAAGAAGCATGATAAAAACGGCCAATCCCACAATTAAAAAACTCTCCCAGCCCAGCTTACCCATGTGGGAATAATTGATTCCAAAAGCTAAAAACAGAATGGAAAACTCCAAACCTTTGGTACTTGCATATACAATACCCGCCTGATAATCGGTACGAATGGTAAACAGATTGCCCACCAGAATTCCTAAAAGCAATCCCAGTAAAATACTGTTTAAAAAAGTAAAATAATTGGCAAACACCAATGCTATTGTGGCAATGATAGTTGTAAATAGAAGTCCGCTACGTATTGATTTTACCATCATTTTCTACGAAATACAGAAAAAATAAACTGTTGTTGCTTTTGTGCAGGTGTGGTGTGAACATGCTCTCTGCATTCTAGTTGCTCAAAATCATTTTCAAAAACTGCTTTCATTGTTGATTCATTGTATTGCTTTATTTCAATTCCCGAACATTTTAAAGGTCCGTTTTCTGAAAAAGTTCCCACAATCAGTACACCGCCCGATTTTATTCCGTTAGCTGCTTTTTCAACATACAGTTTTATATCCTCAGGTTGTGTTAAAAAATGAAATACTGCTCGGTCATGCCAAAAGTCGTACTGCTTCTTTGGTTTGAATTCAGTTATGTCTGACACAATCCAGTCCACTTTATCCGCCGCAGTTTCCAACCGGTTTTGTGCTCTTTTTAAAGCATTTTCGGAAATATCCAAAACAGAAAGAGCTTCATATCGCTCCTTTACTAAAAAGTCCACCAAAAAGCTATCGCCACCGCCAATATCAATAATTGCATCGGTTGGTTTGCCACCGTATTCATTTAGTAAATCTAAACTAAATTCAGGTTTGGGTTGGTACCAACTTACCTCTTCCAACTTTTTAGTAGAATAAATTGTTTCCCAATGTTGCTTTCGAGTTATTTCCATTTTATAAAACCAATTCTTTTAAAATAATATACACACCCATCACTAAAACAAACCATCCGAAACCTGTTTTCAATTTGGCTCCTTCCACCTTTTTGGCTAACGAGATTCCAATAAAAATACCAAGGATGGAAAGTGCTGTAAAAATGAGTAATAAATTCCAATCGATACTTTCGTCTCCTTTTAAGTCGCCTAAAAAGCCCAAAAGTGATTTAGCCGCGATGATAAAAAGTGAAGTCCCAACCGCTAATTTCATCGGCATTTTTGCCAACAAAACCAACGCAGGTATAATTAAAAATCCACCACCTGCCCCTACCAATCCGGTTAAAACACCTACCAATGTACCTTCTACCAAAATCATCGGATAATTGTACTGCATCGGAGCATGTTCATCGACTAAAATTTTAGAGGGCCGAATCATTGAAAAAGAAGCCAAGATCATCACTACAGCAAACAGTAGCATTAACGCAATGGGTTTTGTGAGTGTAAATGCTTGAAAGGTGAAGAAAGTCTCCGGTAAAAAAGGTACTAAATACGCTCGAGTTAAATAAACCGCCACAATTGAGGGAATCCCGAAAATAATAGCAGTTTTAAAATCAACTTTTTTGAGTAGGGCACTTTGAACACCACCTACTAAGGCAGTTGATCCTACGATAAACAAGGAATAGGCTGTTGCCAAAACCGGTTCAACAGCCATAATATATACTAAAATAGGAACTGTTAGAATGGAACCTCCACTGCCAATTAAACCCAATGAAATCCCAACAAAAACAGCCAAAATATAACCCAGTAAATGCGTAAACTCCATATTTACATTTTAAACAAAGGTACTTCTTCCAATTGTTTTCAAAAGTAACTTTTGTTACACATACATTTACATAAAAAAAGAGTATTTTTGAAATAAGATTCTGATTGAATGCATATAGTAGCTTAAAATTTGCTGACAAACAGAACCTTTCATTAATTGATCATTTTATTTTCTGTTACTTATGAAGTTAAATAAAATACTATTCCTCCTGTTATTTGGAACGTGCTTTTCGGGATTTGCTCAAAAAATTCCTAAAAAAGAAAGTAAAGATTCTATTCAAATTGATACCGTAAAAATTCTCTCCAGCGAAGACAACGAAAAAAACACCTACCGTGTTTTTAGTGAATTTACCGAAGCAGGACTGAACGAAAATTTAGACAAATACTCCAACAACTTTTTAATTCGGAAGCAGAATGAGCTTTTTAATGCGATTGATTTTGAAATTCAAAATGCCGAAAACACGATCAAAAAAGGGATTGACTACAAGGGATTTACCAAAGAATTAGAATATGAAATCGAAATAAAAAAAGTAGCTTTAGTTGGTCTTTTTGAAAATGACAGCAGGTAT
>NZ_JBILTE010000184.1:0-5077 GCF_044371705.1 Flavobacterium sp.
TATATTTTACAGTAGGTAATGAGGTGGTTTTACAACCTATCAATAAAAAAGTTAGTGATAAAGAAAAAATCACGCATTCAATTGGGTGTCTTTGTTTTTTCATAGATAGTTATTACTTTTTAACCCCCGCAACCTCCCCTTCCGTCACTTGCATCTTCTGTTTGTTTCCCCACGAATGCATCACATAATTCATCACATCGGCAACTTCTTCATCAGTCAAACCCATCGGAGGCATGGTGTTGTTGTAGTTTATTCCATTCACTTTAATGGGTCCGGTTTGTCCAAATTTTACAGCATGTATACTCTCTTTTCGTTTGGTTTGCAACCAATCGGAACCGGCCAGTGGCGGCACTGTTTCACTTCCTTTTCCATTGGCAAGATGACAAGTCATGCAAAACTCTTGGTAAATTTCTTTCCCGGCTGCAATACTTGCTTGCAACGATTTTTTTTCTTTTGAAACATACCTATTTGATTCCGAAATACCATCGGCAATAGAATAAAACAAAGCACTTAGTACAATGAATCCAAACCTCATAAACCACTAGTTTGGAATAATTTTTATAATCCCTTTTCCTTCTACTCCCATATAAATATAACCATCCGGACCTTGAGCAACGTTTCGTAAACGACCAATATCTGTGGCGACTTTTTGACGCTCAATAACTTTGTTATCTTTCAATTTCACCAATTCTAAGTATTGAAATTTTAACGAACCTACCAATAAATGTCCGTTCCAATCAGGATAAATATCCCCGGAAACAAAAGTCATTCCGCTTGGAGCGATGGATGGCGTCCAATAATACAAAGGCTGTTCCATCCCTTCTTTTTCTGTGAGTTTTGAAATGGTCGAACCATCGTAATCAATTCCGTAAGTAATCACAGGCCAACCGTAATTAGCTGCTTTTTTTACAATATTAATTTCGTCACCGCCTTGCGGACCGTGTTCATGCGTCCATATTTGACCCGTAAAGGGATTTTTAGTCATTCCCTGCGGATTTCTGTGTCCAAATGAATAAACCGCCTCTTTCGCATTGGGTTGGCCAACAAAAGGATTATCCGATGGAATGCGACCATCGTCGTGCAAACGATAGACTTTTCCGCCATCTCTGGTGATATCTTGTGGATTTTCGGGATGATTTCCGCGGTCACCTACCGTAAAATACAAGTACCCTTCGTTATCAAAAACAATTCGCGACCCAAAATGATGTGCCTTGTTTGTATTGGGTTGTGCTTTGTATAATTCTTGAATTTGCGTCAGACTTTCATTTTCGATTTTGGCACGAATTAACTTTGTATTGGCCCCTTTTTCTTCGCCTTCCTCTGTAGAATAGGTGAGGTAAATCCATCCATTAGTGGCATAATTTGGATGCACCGCAATGTCTAAAAGTCCACCTTGATTTCTAGTAAATACTTTTGGAACGTTAGCAATAACCGTTTTCTTTTGATTTTTTACATGATAAAGTGTCCCGCTTTTTTCGGTAACCAGCATACTGCCGTCGGGCAACCACGCCATTCCCCACGGAATAGCAATTTCGGAGGCAACGGTTTCAAAGGAATACTTTTTCACCTCGTCCTTGATCGGAATATCGTTCGGTTTCTCTTGAGCTTTACAACTTTGAACAGTTAAAATGAGCAATATAAATAGTAGTCGCATTGTTTTTGTATTTTAGATTCACAAATTTTATAAAATGATTTAACTAACAAGCCTTCCTTTTAAAAACTTTAACTAATTACTTTTCTTTGCTCAAAAATTCACGATATAATGCGATATTCTCTCTTATTTTATCGTCCATTTCCGGTTCTTTTATATCGGTATACTTTTCTAATTCGTCTAAAATAGTTTTAGCTACAATAAATCGAGCGGTTTCTTTATTATCGGCCGGAACTACAAACCAAGGAGCATGAGGCTTACTGGTTTGATTAATTGCTTCTTCGTACCATTGCAAATATTGATCCCACAAAGCACGCTCTTTTAAATCGCCTGGTGAAAATTTCCAATTTTGTTTTTCAGTTTCCAGTCGTCGAAGTAAACGCTGGCGTTGTTCTTCCTTGCTTAAATGTAGAAAAAATTTCAAGATAATCACTCCATTTAAACTGACATGTTTTTCAAAAGCGTTGATGCTCTCAAAGCGATTTTCCCAAAATTCAGGAGTAATATCTTCTACTTTTTCTATTCCCGGGATATTTTCGTTTAAGATATATTCCGGATGGACCCGAGTAACCAAAACATTTTCGTAATGCGTCCGATTAAAAACCGAAAACTTTCCTTTTTCAGGTAAGGCAACATAATGTCGCCACAAATAATCGTGTTCCAATTCGGTAGAATTTGGTGTTTTAAAACTGTGAACCACCACACCGCGAGCATTGAATTCTTTAAAAACTTCACGAATCAAACTGTCTTTACCGGCCGTATCCATGCCTTGCAAGCAAATCAAAACTCCGTAGCGATTATGTGCATACATTTTGTCTTGGAGTTTACTCAATTTCTCACGGACTTTTTGTAACTCTTTCTCCTTTTTCTTTTCGGAAGTTTCGACGTTGTAAAAAGTGGGTACTTCTGATAGTTTGACAGGTGCACTGATTTTAAAATGCTCGGAACGGATGGTTTTCATAACAAAACAATTTTAAATGTTTAAATTTATACCAAAATACAAAAAATCATGGAGAAATTTCAGTTGGAAGTTTTTTTAATTTTGATGAATCTCGGAGCAGCCTCAGGATTGGTTTACACGGAAGATGCTATTTACTTGATATGTGACAGTAGTTCGTATTTGTATCAGTATTCATTTGCGACTGAAAAAACAACTAAAATTGAGTTAACAACCAATGCTCAAGAGACTATCGAAAAGAAAAACAAACCCGATTTTGAATCGATTACTTTAGCCAATAATCAATTATATATTTTTGGTTCCGGTTCAAGTGCCAAAAGAAACCAACTATTTACCTACCACTTAACAGCCGGTAAAATAGCCGAAAGAAACCTCCAACCGCAACACGATAGTTTGCAAAAGAAGTTTGGAATATCCGCAGATGATTACAACATTGAAGGAGTGATATATTACCACCAAAAAACCTTTCTCTTCCAACGAGGGAATGGTCCGAAAGCACAAAACGGTATTTTTATTCTGAATGATTCAACAAAAGAAGTAAACTACCACCCAATTGAACTCCCTGAATTAAAAGGCCTCAAAGCCACCTTTACAGATGCAGTTTTGGTAGAAGATGTCATCTATTTTTTAGCAGCTGCCGAAAAATCTGCTTCTACTTATTTGGATGGTGAAGTCACCGGATCGATTATCGGAAAACTAAATCCGGAAACATTGGCTGTTGAATTCACTCAGAAAATTTCTGATACGCATAAATTTGAAGGTATTGCAATTTACAAAAAAACGACTGATTCCGTAGAGTTTTTGCTATGTGAGGATAGTGATAGTGAACAGGAGGAGTCGAAAATTTATAAGTTGAGTTTAGGAAGGTAAAAGTTTTGTTAATGATTACGTAAGAAAAAAATGTAGTTAAAAACACACAGCCGTTATATTTTTTTTGTAACTTGCTGAGAATTAATCTTAACCTATTTTAATTTATGGTAACAAAAACCCAGCGAACAGCGAACAGCGAACAGCGTTAAAGCGGTGGAGCAAACTTATGCTTCTATGCTTTATTAGCACTACTTTTTGGCAGTGTCAAAAAGAGGAACTTGAAACAATTGAATCTACAAAACAAGGCAAACTCAATCTTTGGGTTGTACCCGGAGAAAAAGCTTTTAATGAATCCAAACAACTTCGAGAGCGAGTAACCTCTTTAAAAAGAAAAAATACTGCCGCTCGTTTGACTTCTACAATTTATAACTTTTCGATTGAAGAAGAACACGTTCAAATAATTATTGGTGATGATTATACCCAATATACGTTTAATGTAGAACGTGACAACCCAACCCCCAATCTTTTAGAAAATTATGTTTGTAAAATTTACACCGATGGCGAAGTTTTTCAATATTTAATGGGATATCCTTATACAATAGGGCAAAATGGTATTTCCTATCAAATGCAAAATTCAACCATACAAGTAATTAGCGATGAAAATATTTTAGTGACCACTGCCGGAAGAGGTTTTCCGCCGGGTTGTGTTCCAGAATTTTTGTACGAAGTATTAACATATGAATGTACTAATTATTCGTGTTCTGGTCCTGGCTCGAGTGGTGAACATCAACCAGGGCAAGGTTGTTTGTGTGGAACTCCATCACATGAAAATTGTACACCTCCATATACTAATTGTAGCTGGATTACTACCGCTGTTTATGGAGGTTGTGGTGGTGGTGGAAGCTCAGGAGGCGATGGTGGTTTTACACCACCAGCTGGTGGTGGATCTGGAGGCTCAGGAACAACAACTCCCGTTGAACCTGTAGTTACGGTGCCATTTGATGATGCTTTAAGTTTAAACAAAGAATGTCAAAAGATTACAACATTTTTAGACTCTAACCCCAACTTTAAATTACTTTTATTGGACTTAAATAACTATCTATCAGCTAATCATGAAAGATCAATAAGTAAGTTTGAAACTCAAGAAACAATAATTTATGATAACGGCTCTGCAAACCAACCTGAAGTTAAATTATTAAGCATGCCTGCAAATAAGTATGAAGCTTTTGCTCATACACAATATGAAGACCCTTTAACTGTAAATCAAGATAACTATTCAGTTTTCTCAATAGATGATCTAATCGGTATAGCTTCGCTTCTCAAAGAGGGAAGTTTGAGCGATGAATTTGTAACGTTTCTGCCAACTGGTAAAGGAACTTATTACGCTTTAACTATCCAGAATAAAAATAAATTTTTAGATTTTTTTTATTATGCTCTACAACCAACCCCGCCAACTAATGGGGACCCATATCTCATGACTAAATGGTTAAATAGTAGAGATAAATATATTAGCTTAGAAGAACAATATTATTCCGGCGTAGCGGCAGTTATAAAAGCAGATAATAGTGATAATCAACAAGTACTCACTGCTTATTTAAAATTTATGGATGATGCAAATTTAGGTGCAAGTATGTTTAAATCTGATTCTACCTGGAATT
>NZ_JBILTE010000185.1:0-5072 GCF_044371705.1 Flavobacterium sp.
ATTTTAGTTAATACTCTTCGGATGGCAGCTTCGTCTTCTATGATTAATATTTTGGGCATTTTTTTGAGGTACTAAGGTGCTAAGGTTCTAAGGTTCTAAGGTTCTAAGGTTCTAAGGTACAAAAGTACATAGAAGCAATTATTACTAATAATCTAAATTTGAAAAATGTTATTAATACTTCAACCATTTATAAAGTTCTTTCCAACTTGGTTTTTTGCCGTACATTAAAATTCCGACCCGGTAAATTTTTGCTGCAAACCAAACCACAAACAAAAAGGTTGCATACAACAGAACCATGGAAATGACCAATTGCCACCAAGGTACTCCAAATGGAATTCGCATCAGCATCACGATGGGTGACGTTAACGGAATGATCGAAAAAACAGTGGCTACCGTTCCATGCGGATCGTTTAAAACGGTAAAAAATCCAATATAAACTCCTAAAATTAACGGTAGAATAATAGGCAATAAAAACTGTTGCGAGTCGGTTTCATTATCTACTGCAGCTCCAATTGCTGCGTAAAATGAACTGTACAAAAAGAATCCGCCGATAAAATAAATCACAAATGAAATTAGCAACGTAGCCAATGGTAACTCTTTGAATTCATTAATATATAACGGTAGTTTTTCTGCAAAACTACTTGAATTCGCCGAAGCAACCATTTCGGGTGTAACAGTAGCTGGAGCTCCCATTTGCATTCCAAACAAAGAGGAAAAAACAAAAAACAAGACCAATCCCAAGATGGTCCAAATTAAAAATTGTAAAATTCCTGCCAATGAATTTCCAATGATTTTTCCCATCATCAATTGAAACGGTTTCACTGAAGAAATAATGATCTCTATAATACGGTTGGTTTTTTCTTCAATCACGCTTCGCATGACAAAATTGCCATAAATCACAATAAACATCATGATCAAATAACCAAAGATTCCTCCTAAAAACAACTTGATTTCATTGAGACCTTTAACCGTATCTTCTCCTGTTGACTTTTTTAAGATAATGTCTACTTCTGCTTTTGCATTGTTGATTTTTAATGTATCCAAACCTATTTTTTCGTAATTGGCTTGGGTTAATTTCTTAGCGATAATTTCTTCAAGATCAATAATGTAATCTATTGACGGACTATCATTCGAAATATATTGCACGTTTTTCTGAACTTGTGATAAACTGTCCACTTTTGGAAAATAAATCAATCCTTCATATCGTTCGTTAATGATGCTGTCCTTCAAAAAATTCACATCTATTTTGGACAAATCGTGATAGGAGAATTCAGCATCATTTTTAAATTCATTCACAAAGTAACCGCTTGCATCATGAATGACTATTCGTTTCAAATCGGCTTTCATCGAGGCTAGATAACCCACAAAAACAGCAATTCCCACAAATAATAGCGGACTCAAAAAAGTCATGACAATGAACGATTTATTGCGAACTTTCGCAATAAACTCACGTTTAATAATTAAGGATAATACACTCATTACGATTGGCTTACGGTTTTAATAAATATATCATTGGCTGTGGGTATCTTTTCGACAAAATGCGTCACTTGACCTCTTTCTGTCAAAATTTGGAGCAATTCATTAGGAGTGGAAGTCCCAATAGCGACTTCAAGTTTTAAATCATCATTCAATGATTTAAATTGAACTTGATCTACCGTGAACTTTTGAGTTAAATCGTACATCAAACCTTCGATGTTGTTGGTTAAAATCCCTACTTCAAAACTATTGGTTCGATGTTGTCGTTTCACATCGGTCAGTTTTCCTTCGATCAGCTTATTTGATTTGTGAATCAAAGCAATATCGTCACACAATTCTTCAACACTTTCCATGCGATGCGTCGAAAAAATAATAGTTGCCCCATTTTTTTTTAGCTCCAGAATTTCATCTTTTATAATGTTCGCATTGACAGGATCGAAACCGGAAAAAGGTTCATCAAAAATCAGCAACTTAGGTCGGTGCAAAACAGTCACCACAAATTGCACTTTTTGTGCCATCCCTTTCGATAATTCTTCAATTTTTTTATCCCACCATCCTTTGATTTCCAGTTTATCAAACCAATAATCCAATTGCTTTTTGGCATCTAGTTTAGTTAATCCTTTGAGTTGAGCCAAATACAAACATTGCTCTCCCACTTTCATCGATTTATATAACCCTCGCTCTTCAGGGAGATATCCAATATGCTGAATGTGATGCGATTGCAACAACTCACCATCTAATAAAATTGTACCACTATCGGGAATGGTAATCTGGTTGATGATGCGAATTAAAGAGGTTTTTCCGGCTCCATTTGGCCCTAATAAACCATAAATACTACCTTTGGGAACGGTCAGCGAAACGCTATTTAATGCGGTAAATTCGCCATATTTTTTAACCACTTGGCGTACTTCCAGAATGTTGCTCATACCTTTTTGAGTTTTGGTAAATATACGGAATTAGAATATTTTTAGTGGTATTTGTTACAAAAAAACCCACCCTTATTGTGACACAAGGATGGGAAAAATTGCTATGAAAAAGAATCTACTAGTTTTCAAAGTCCCAACTTAGGTGCAAAACAACAAAAATTTAATTACATCGATATACGTAGAATTAAAAAGGATTAAAAACCATATGAAAATACTATTTCTTTTATTATTTCCTCTCGTTGCTTTTTCTCAAAATGAAAGTATTGACAAAATGAAAAAGCTTCCAAAAGTAGAATTTGAAAGAGCTTTTAACGATAGTATTCAAAAATTAGAATCATTAGAATTGTGGAACTTTATTAAGAACGCAAAAGAAAGCGAAATAGATTTAAAAGATTTTAATTCAACCTTTTTAAAGAGATTTGAAACAGTTGAATCGGCAATTGAAATGATTTTTCTTTTAGAAATACTAATTGATCAAAAAACTGAAAAATCAATAATTGAAAATACTTTAAACAATAAAAAAGAAATTTGGGATAAAGGACCTTGGGCTGAAAAATTTTGGAAAATCATTCGAGAAAATGATTTTAAAATTATAGAAAGTAATCATTACACCATCAATAAAAAAGGAGAAAAAAATATAACGTAAAACTTTTTATTGAAGAAAAAATCAAGCAAAATGAAATGGGTGAAAATCCGCTTTTGGAAGTTGACTATGTCATAACTAATTATTCAGAAAATACACTTTTAGAAACACTTGAAAAATTAACCATTAAAGACATCCAAATTATTCCAAAACAAAAAAGTGTTGGTCTATTTGGAAAAAGAGGTGTTGATGGAATGATTAAAGTGTTGACGAGGTAGAAAATTCTCCCGCCTATGTCATTTCGACGCAGGAGAAATCACATAACACTAAGCAAATAAATACGTTATCTTCTTTATGTGATTTCTCCTATCGTCGAAATGACACGATGAACAAGGCTTTTCAAATCAAACATTGCAACAAAAACTAATCAAAATTAACTTTGCTTTATCGAATCAACTACGTACAATATCAAATCGAATCGTTTTTGTATTTTATAGTATATTTGCCATTGTGGAAGAAAGATATTTATATATAATTGCTGGATGCAATGGAGCCGGAAAAACAACGGCTTCTTTTACAATCTTACCTGATATTTTAGATTGTAAAGAATTTGTAAATGCTGATGAAATTGCGAAAGGTCTTTCGCCTTTCCAACCTGAAAAGGTAGCCTTTGAAGCAGGAAGGATTATGCTTCATCGAATTGATGAACTTCTTTATCAGAAAGAAAATTTTGCTTTCGAAACCACTCTTTCAACAAAAAGCTACAAAAACAAAGTTCTTGCAGCGAAAAACAAAAATTATAATGTAACATTATTATTTTTTTGGTTAAAAAATCCTGAGTTAGCCAAAGAAAGAGTAAAAACGAGAGTTTTAGAAGGCGGTCACAATATCCCTGAAGATGTTATTGAACGAAGATATGCTAGAGGAATTATAAACTTGTTTGAAATTTACATTCCAATTTCAGATCAAGTTCTTATCTTTGATAATTCAGAAGGTCAACATCAATTACTAGCTGAAAAATCAAGCAATGAAGAATTGAATATTCTTGATGAACAAAAGTTTAACGAATTAAAAACTATTTATGACACCAGAAGCTAAAATAGAACGCCGAAACAAAATTATAAAAGGTCTTGAAAAAGCTTATGAGAAGATGCTTGTTTTTAAAAAAGAACGTAAAAGCGAACTTGTGATTATACAAGATAATAAAATTGTAAAAATAAAATTGTAACTAACTATTTTTAATTTTTTACAGAAACCTCCTTCCTTCAACTCTTCTTATCAAAGCAAAAAAATCCAAAAACTAAAAACCAAAAAAAACCCACCCTTATTGTGACACAAGGATGGGAAAAATTGCTATGAAAAAGAATCTACTAGTTTCCTAGTAGAGTTCAAATGTAAATAATTTTTTCAAATTATGAAAACATATCTTTAACTTTTTCAAAAAAAGATTTATCTGTTTTTTCAGGGTTGGGAATAAAGTTTTCGTCGGTCAGCATTTTCTCAAAAAACTGTCGTTGCTCCTTGTTTAATGTCCGTGGTGTCCAAACATTAATATGCACCAACAAATCACCATTTCCATAGGAATTCAAACTTGGAATTCCTTTGCCTTTTAAACGCAAAATCTTTCCGGATTGGATGCCTTCTTCTAGCTTGATTCGAACTTTTCCACCCACTGCTTCAATCTCTTTGGAAACACCTAAAGCAGCCTCGGCTAAACTGATATATAAATCGTAGTGAAGGTTTTCACCTTCACGTTTTAAAAACTCGTGTTCTACTTCTTCAATGGCAACAATTAAATCACCCGGAATTCCATTACCCGGAGCATCATTTCCTTTACCGGAAACTTTCAATTGCATTTCATTGACTACACCTGCCGGAATTTTGATAGAAACTGTTTCGTCTTCCAAAATCATTCCTTGGGCATCAGCATTAGCCGGTTTAGAACTGATTGATTGACCGGTACCTCCACAAGTAGGACAAGTAGTCGCGGTTTGCATTCTTCCTAAAATGGTGTTGGTCACTCGTAAAACCTGTCCTGAACCATTACAAGTACCACATGTTTTATAAGAAACACCCGGAGCCTGCAC
>NZ_JBILTE010000186.1:0-5050 GCF_044371705.1 Flavobacterium sp.
TAAGTGGCTTTTTTGAGCGAATAAAACAGTTGGAATTAATACAATCAATAGAATAAAAATGCGAATCATGGTTTTATTTTTATGACCTGTTTGATGACTTTCGGTGAACGACTTCCGTGAAACGCTCTTAAAGCTTCAATTTGTTTGGCTCGAATTCTGTAAATAATTAAATACGAACCCAAAATAATGTTTCTGTAGATGTTGGTTTTAGTTTCTAAATGACGACATTCCGGATGCAGAAGGTATTGAGTTTCGAGGTCATGAACCGTTTGTTTTAAATCCGCATAAAAGTACAGAGCAGCTTTTTCTCCAAAAATAGCTTCACCATATTCAAAAATATCTTGAATATCATGTAAGTAAAAAGTAGATCTACTTACTTTTTTCTTTTCAATCTCCATTCTTCGAATTTTTTATCAAACTCTTTTTCAGTTAAAAAAATTCCTTCTTCTGCCTCTTTAATTAATGAAGTAAATTCATCCTGAGACATTGGTTTGCCTGGAGTTGCTAGGTTTTTGGATTTATCTTTTGAAGTTTTCATAAAAAGATTCTATTGATTAGTAAAGATAAGAAAAAAATAAAACCGTATTTAATTGGTTATCAAACTTCTTTCAAATTCCTCAGGACTCACACCATTGGCAACATCAAATTCGCCAATTTTTGTACGTCGTAAAGCAATTAAATGTGCACCTGAATTAAGAGCGGCACCAAAATCATTTGCCAGCGAGCGAATATATGTGCCTTTGCTACAAACCACTCGAAAGTCAATTTCAGGGATTTTAATTCGAGTAATTTCAAACTCGTAAATCGTTGTTTTTCTGCTTTCCATTTCCACTTCCGTTCCTGTACGGGCGTGTTCATACATTCGGATGCCGTCTTTTTTAATCGCCGAAAAAACCGGTGGTTTTTGATCAATTTCACCTAAAAAATCAGGTAAAGTGTTTTGAATTAAAACTTCATCAATATGTTCAAAAGGAAAACTTAGATTGATTTCTGTTTCCAAATCAAACGACGGCGTTGTGGCACCCAACATAAAAGTTCCTGTATATTCTTTTTCTTGTGCTTGTATTTCGGTAATTCTTTTGGTGAATTTACCTGTGCAGATAATCAACAAGCCGGTTGCTAAGGGGTCTAATGTTCCGGCATGTCCGATTTTGAACTTTTTAGGAAGATCTAAATGCCTTTTTAAAGCATACTTCAACTTATTAACTGCTTGAAAAGACGACCATTTTAGGGGTTTGTCAATCAAAATAATTTGTCCGTCGAGATAGTCTTCTGCCGTTTTCAATACCTTATTTGTTTAGAGTAAAATAAATAAGAAGAATGATTCCGGCAATGATTCGATAATATCCCCAAGGTTTGAAACCGTATTTTTTTATCACTTCGATAAAAAGTTTAATGGCTAAAACGGCAACCACAAATGCAACCAGATTCCCGACTAAAAAAAACTTAATGTTGTCACCTTGCAAAATGAGTTCATAGCCTTTGAGTTGCGTTACTTCATATGTTTTTAAAAATAGTGAATAAACCGTAACTGCCAACATCGTAGGAACTGCTAAAAAAAACGAAAATTCAGCAGCTGTCGCACGGGTTAATCCTTGCTGCATGCCGCCAATAATCGAAGCAGCACTTCTACTGGTTCCCGGCATCATGGCTAAACATTGCCAAATGCCGATTGTAAATGCTTTTTTAAGAGTGATTTCTTCCTCACTAACAACAGTTGGATTTTGAAAACGACTGTCGATAAACAATAAAACAATGCCGCCCAGAATTAAGACAATAGCAATTGGAATTGGATTCCCTAAAACGGCATCAATTTTATCATCAAATAATTTTCCTAAAATTAAAGCCGGAATTACGGCAACAGCCAGTTTGATATAAAAGTTGAATTTGGAAAAGTCAAAAAACTTTTTCCAATATAAAAATACTACCGCCATGATTGCTCCAAGTTGAATAGACACTTGGAAGAGTTTCACAAAATCGTCTTCTTGAATACCAAAGAAAGAACTGGTAAAAATCATGTGAGCTGTGGAAGAAACCGGCAGATATTCAGTCAATCCTTCAACAATGGCAATTAAAATTGCTTGTAATAAATCCATGTAAATGTATTAGTTGATTGTTGGAACAATCTATTTTTTAGGATTTTTCAAAATCGCATAGATAACCACTCCAAATCCTGCCAGTGCCACAGTTGGAGCTAAACGAATTCTTCGAAAATTAAAAATCTCTTCACTAAATACTTTTGGATCATCGCTTCCGCCGCCACTCATCAGAATGAATCCAACGGCTATTACAGCAATACCGATTAATAAGATTTTGTAATTTATTTTTTCAAAAATGAATTCCTGTTTTTGTTCGTTTTTATTACTCATAATTTTTATTATAATGCGGTTAGTACAAGTCGTCTGTTCGTAAATTCAAGAATTTTTGTGTGGCAAAGAAGGTGCTGAACCAAGAGATTAAAACACCCAAGGCTAAAACACCTAGTAAAACAGATCCAATCATAAGTTTGTCATCCAAAACACCGAGATTTGGCAATTGAGAATCGATGTAGACCAATACACCGATAATTGCTACAATTGCTAATACTGCTCCAATCACCCCTAATTTAATACTTCGCATGATGAATGGTTTGCGAATAAACGATTTAGTCGCTCCAACCATTTGCATGGTTTTAATGATAAAACGATTGGAATAAATGGATAATCGCATAGAACTATTAATTAATAACACGGCAATCAAAGCTAAAAATCCGGTTATTATTAATATATAAAAGGTTATTTTCTTGATGTTGTTATTTACCAGATCAACTAAATGTTTGTCGTATACTATATCCGAAATCATTCGGTTTTCTTTGAATTTGCGTTCTATTTTTTTGATGCTGTCACCTTCCACATAGTCCGCTTTTAGGTGAATGTCGTAGGAATTCTGCAACGGGTTGAATCCTAAAAACTGCATAAAATCTTCACCAATAATGTCTTTGTGTTTGGAGGCGGCTGTTTCTTTGGACACAAAGGTATCTGTTTTTACAAAAGCAGATTTTTGTAATTGTTCACCAAAAGCTTTCAAAATACTGTCGTTTGCCTGGTCTTTGAAATAAACCGACATTGGAATTTGTTCTTTAAAATCGTCGGATAATTTTTTAGAATTAATAACAAACAATCCTAAAAGGCCAAGTAGAAAAAGCACCAAAAAAACACTCAAAACCACTGAAAAGTAGGAGGAAATAAGTCTTCTTTTTTGATATCTTTCGAAAGATGATGACATACAGAATAATTTGAGCGGTAAAAATAAAAAAGAAATTGGTTAAACTACAGTTTATAACGTCCAAAGTTTTGACTTTAGTACAATAAACGTAAATTTGCCGTTTTAAAAACCTTAGCAACTCAGAACCTTAGTTCCTTAGAACCTTAGCAAATGAAATATTTCCACGAACAAATCGAAGCCAGATGGCAAAAATATTGGGCAGAAAACCAAACATTTGCCGCTTCATATATTTCAGAAAAGCCTAAATATTATGTATTGGATATGTTTCCCTATCCATCCGGAGCTGGGTTGCACGTTGGACATCCGCTGGGTTATATTGCTTCAGATATTGTGGCTCGTTACAAACGACACAAGGGTTTTAATGTGTTGCATCCGCAAGGCTATGATTCGTTCGGACTTCCGGCGGAGCAATATGCGATTCAAACCGGGCAGCATCCGGAAAAAACAACTAAAGAAAATATCGCTCGTTACCGCGAGCAACTTGATAAAATAGGTTTTTCATTTGATTGGAGTAGAGAAGTTCGCACTTCGAATCCGGATTATTACAAATGGACGCAGTGGATTTTTATTCAATTGTTTGAATCGTATTACTGTAAGCATGCCAATCAAGCTTTTCACATATCTGAATTAGTAAAGGTATTTGAAGCGGAAGGAAATGCCAATGTAGCTATTGTTTGTGATGATAACATTGAAATTTTCACTTCAGAACAATGGAATGCCTTTTCATCAGTAGAACAGCAATCGATTTTATTAAAATATCGTTTGACCTATTTGGCGGAAACGGAAGTTAACTGGTGTCCGGCATTAGGAACCGTTTTAGCCAATGACGAAATTGTTAATGGTGTTTCTGAACGTGGAGGTCATCCCGTGATTCGAAAAAAAATGACCCAATGGAGTATGCGAATTTCTGCTTACGCTGAGCGTTTGTTGCAAGGTTTAGAAACAATCGATTGGAGTGAAAGCATCAAAGAAAGTCAGCGGAATTGGATTGGGAAGAGTGTTGGGGCGACCGTAAAGTTTCAAGTTTCAGGTTCCAAGTTTCAAGTGGAGGTGTTTACGACTAGACCCGACACCATCTTCGGCGTCACCTTCATGACCCTCGCACCCGAACACGAATTGGTTTCACAAATCACCACTCCGGAACAAAAAGCAGCCGTTGAAGCGTATGTTGAAGCAACTGCAAAGCGTTCCGAACGTGAGAGAATGGCCGATGTTAAAACCATTTCCGGTGTTTTTACCGGAGCTTATGCTGAGCATCCGTTTACCAAAGAACCCATTCCTATTTGGATTGGCGATTATGTGTTAGCCGGTTATGGAACAGGAGCTGTGATGGCAGTTCCTTGTGGGGATGAACGCGATTATGCATTTGCTAATTTCTTTAAAGGGAAAGAAGGAATGCCCGAAATTAAAAACATTTTCAACCAAGATATTTCCGAAGCTGCTTTTGCAGAAAAAAGTGGTTTTGAATTAGTGAATTCCCATTTCTTAAATGGTTTGGATTACAAAGAAGGAACAAAAAAAGCTATCGAAGCTTTAGAGCAAATTGGTCAAGGAAAAGGAAAAACCAATTACCGCTTGCGTGATGCTGTTTTCTCTCGTCAACGTTATTGGGGCGAGCCATTTCCAGTTTACTACGTGAAAGGTTTGCCGCAAATGATTGATGTGAAACATTTACCAATTATTCTTCCTGAAGTAGAAAAGTATTTACCAACAGAAGACGGTCAACCGCCTTTAGGAAATGCGACGGATTGGGCTTGGGATGTTGAAAAGTTGCGAGTTGTGAGTT
>NZ_JBILTE010000187.1:0-5011 GCF_044371705.1 Flavobacterium sp.
AAGACAATTCTTTGAATCAGTTGTTAGAATCGGAACGAATCAAAGAGAAAATTAGAAACTTTGAACAAGATATGTGGAATTACTAATTCCCTTATTATATATCATAAAAACTCTTACCATTCGGTAAGAGTTTTTTATTTTTACAATATGACAGATTATCTAATTATAGGTTCCGGTTTGGCAGGCATTGCATTTGCTGAGCTAGCCTTGCAAAGCAACAAAACGATCAAGGTGTATGAAAATCATTCGCAAAACTCATCTACTATTGCCGGAGGATTGTACAACCCGGTTATTTTAAAGCGTTTTAGTGAAGTCTGGAAGTCGCAAGAGCAAATAGATATTGTGAATCATTTTTATGCACGTTTAGAAGCTAAATTAAGCGTAGCCCTTGATTTTAAAATTCCTATTTATCGAAGATTATATTCTGTTGCAGAACAGAACGATTGGTTTGTAGCCTCTGACAAACCCAACTTAGCCCCTTTTTTGTCAACAAGCATTAATTACAATCAATACAACGGAATTGATTCACCGTTTGGCTTTGGCGAGGTGTTGCAATCCGGGTATGTGGATACCGCTATGCTTTTAAAAAAATACCAGCACTATTTGTTTGAAAAGGAATTATTGGTTTTTGAAACGTTTGAGTATGGTCAACTTGCAATTGAATCTACTCAGATTGTTTATCAAGGAGCGAGTTATAAGCATGTCATTTTTGCTGAAGGTTTTGGTTTGCATTCCAATCCTTATTTCTCACGCTTACCTTTAGATGGTACCAAAGGTGAATTATTGATTATCAAAGCTCCCAATTTAGCTGTCGATGTTATCGTGCAGTCGTCAGTTTTTATAATTCCCTTAGGAAATCATTTGTTTAAAGTTGGGGCCACCTACAATTGGGAAGACAAAACCGCCATTCCAACAGAAGAAGGTAAAAAAGAATTAGTAGATAAGCTACGTGAATTAATTCATTGTGATTTTGAGGTGGTGGAACACTTGGCGGGAGTTCGTCCCACAGTTAAAGACCGAAAACCGATGATTGGAACACATCCAAAGTACGCACGCTTGCATGTATTGAATGGCATGGGCACACGTGGCGTAATGTTGGCTCCCGCAATGGCTAAGGATCTTTTTGAACATCTGGAATTTGGCAAACCAATTGATCCGACTGTAGATATTAAAAGATATAAAAAAATCAGTTGGGATTAGCGTTTGTGGCTTTTCCAGTCTTTGTCATAATGCACAAACATACTGATCCAGATGTTTCTTGATAGTCGGAGAATAATAGGGAAAGTGATAATTAAAGTAGCTATTATTGCAATAAATGAATGAATCAATCCCAAGCCTAAAAAGACATTTGAAATAATAAAAGCTGCAACGCCAAATGCAATACTTAAACCATAACTCACATACATTGCTCCATAAAAAAAAGACGGTTCTATTTTATATCGAGTGCCACAATGGCTGCAAGTTTCATGCATTTCAAAAATTTTACCCACTTTATAAGGATTTTTTTCTAAATACATACTTTCTTCTTGGCATTTAGGACAACTTCCTGTTAAAATGCTATTCAATTTGGATCCTTTTTTTAACATTTGCAAAAATTTTATACAAAGGTATCTTTTTAATGAGTGAACCAATGTAACATTTGTAACAATATTATGCTAAACATACACAATTTATCGGTTTCTTTTGGAGGAACATTTCTATTTGAAGAAGTCACATTTCGTTTGGGTGCAGGAGACCGAGTAGGGTTGGTAGGAAAAAACGGTGCCGGTAAATCAACCATGCTTAAAATTCTTGCAGGTGATTTTAAACCGGATTCGGGGAGTATTGCCACTGAAAAGGAAGTGAAAATGGGATTCCTTCGCCAAGATATTGATTTTGAACAAGGGCGAACCGTTTTGGAAGAAGCCTACCAAGCTTTCGAAGAAATTAAAAAAACCGAAAAACGAATTGACGAAATCAATCATCAGTTAGCCACTCGAACGGATTATGAAAGCCAGACCTATTCCGAGTTGATTGACGAATTAAGCGATGTGTCGCATCATTATGAAGTTTTGGGCGGTTATAATTACGTAGGCGATACCGAAAAAATTCTTTTAGGTTTAGGATTCAAACGAGAAGATTTTGATAATGGTACCGAAACATTCTCCGGAGGATGGCGTATGCGTATTGAATTGGCTAAATTGTTGTTGCAATCAAACGATATTTTGTTATTGGATGAGCCCACCAACCACTTAGATATTGAAAGTATCATTTGGTTGGAAAGTTTTCTTCGAAATTTCCCCGGCGTGGTAGTGATTGTATCGCATGATAAAATGTTTTTAGACAACGTAACCAACCGAACCATCGAAATCTCTTTAGGCAAAGCCTATGATTACAACAAGCCCTATTCGCAGTATTTGGTGTTGCGTGAAGAAATTCGCGAAAAGCAATTAGCCACACAAAAGAATCAAGCTAAGAAAATTGAGGAAACTGAAAAGTTGATTGAAAAGTTCCGAGCCAAAGCATCCAAAGCATCAATGGCACAGTCGCTAATTAAAAAACTCGACAAAGTAGAGCGAATTGAAGTAGATGAAGATGACAATTCAGTCATGAATATTTCCTTTCCGGTTTCTATCACTCCCGGAAGAGTAGTGATTGAAGCAGCCCATGTGACCAAAGCGTATGGCGATAAAACGATTTTAAAAGACATTTCTTTGTTGGTAGAACGCGGCAGTAAAATTGCCTTCGTGGGTCAGAACGGACAAGGGAAATCAACGTTTATCAAAGCAATTGTCAATGAATTTAAATATGATGGCACCATTAAATTGGGACACAATGTACAAGTAGGTTATTTTGCTCAAAACCAAGCAGAATATTTGGATGGTGAAATTACGTTGTTAGAAACGATGGTTAATGCCGCAACCGATACCAATCGTTCGAAAGTCCGCGATATGTTGGGTTCGTTTTTGTTCCGTGGCGATGATGTGGAAAAGAAAGTAAAAGTGCTTTCCGGAGGCGAACGAAACCGATTGGCGTTATGTAAATTGTTGTTGCAGCCGATTAATGTGTTGCTGATGGATGAACCTACCAATCACTTGGATATAAAATCGAAGAACGTTTTGAAAGCGGCTCTTAAAAAATACGAGGGAACACTGCTTTTGGTTTCCCACGACAGGGACTTTTTGCAAGGAATGGCTAATGTAGTTTATGAATTCAAAGACCAAAAGATTAGAGAATATTTGGGAGATATCAACTTCTTTTTAGAACAACGGAATGCGATGAACATGCGTGAAATTGAGAAAAAAGATGTGGTTGCGTCTAACAATACTGCTAAAAATTCTAAATCGGTTTCCTACGAAGATCAAAAGAAGAACAAATCGCTTCAAAATCGCTTAAGTAAAATTGAAAGTCAGATCAAGCAGTTGGAAATTGATATTCAGAATGACGACAAGGCCTTGGCTTCCAATTATGACAAGCACATTGAAGATGCTAATTTTTTCATGGCTTATACTAAGAAAAAGAAAGAATTAGATAAGTTATTGGAAGATTGGGAGGTGGTGCAAGGAGAAATTGATGCATTAGTAGAGTAAGGACAATGATTCGACAAAATTTACATTTGATTCTTTCCGTGTTGATTGTCATTCCGGCAGCACTTTTGTACGGATTATTTCCAAGTGATTCTTTACCGCTTTTTTTTGATTTTGAGGTTCAAACTACCGATTTGAAAAATGTATTTCGAGCCATTATGGGAATGTATTTGGCTTTTACATCAATTTGGATACTTGGTATTTTTAAATCGGATTTCTGGAAAATTGCAACCATTTCCAATTTTGTGTTTATGTTCGGATTGGTTTTTGGAAGAATGCTAAGTATGCTTTTGGACGGAATTCCTTCTCCTGCATTTTCAATGGGAATCATTGGTGAATTAATCTTAGGGTTATTTGCTTTTTATCAGTACCGGAAATACGAGCATTCTATTTAAACGGATTTCGTTCGTTCCATATTTTTTTAGGTTCTAAATAGCAAAATAGCTGTTCCATTTTTTTATTAATCAATGGATTGGTGTGTTGAATAAATCCAAACATTTCTTCCGGTTTTGCACCTACCGAACTTTTGATTTCCAAAGCCGTTCGGGCAAAAACAATCTCTTTAAAACCTTTATTGATTGAATAGGCAATCATGTCGTACAACATATTTAAATAGAGCATTTTTTCACGTTGTACGTCTTCGTCATACCCTAAAAAATAAGTGTCCATTTGCGAACCGTTTTTTATTAAGGTATTGAAACCAATGAGTTTATCGTTTTCAAAATAGCCATAAAATAAAAACTGATCCTGTAGTTTTTCTTTCAACACTTGAAAGTGATTTTTAGCTAAAAAGAAGGTGTTAAACGGAGCATTTTTGGCTACATGATGGTATAAGTTATAAATAGTTTCTTCATGCGTAATGATGTCACTTAAACTCATTTTTTGCTTGTCAATACCTTCTGCCTTTTTACGACAGCGTTTGTATTGGTCGCGGTATTTTTTTGACAAGTCGTTCACATAATCATCAAAACTTAACCAATGTTCACAAGAACAGAAAACCATATTTGGCTGTGTTGAAAATTTATAAAATGAATCAAATTCAGCTATTTCAAAAAGAGAACAATCGGCAGGTTCAAAATCTTTGATAGTGGTGATGTGCACTTTTTTCTTTCTTTTTTTAAGTGTGTTCTTTATCTCATTAGAAGCTAAATACAATTGATGAACAGCCTCTTTGGAGTTGATTGTATCTGAAAATCGAAAGGCATTTTGGCCGGTAAGCATATTGTTTCCGATAAAAAGTACGTGTGAGCAGAAATTCCGAAACAGAAAATTCCGAACAGCGGTTTTCACGCATTTATCACGTTCGCCAAATGATTCCAATTTGTTCAAATCCAGAAATTGCGACAAGGCGATACCTACCAATAAATTGTTGTTAAAAACGCCAATGTAAAAACAGCTCATGTTTTGCGGAGCTGTTGCTTCCAAAATCTCTAAATACTTGGTTG
>NZ_JBILTE010000188.1:0-4978 GCF_044371705.1 Flavobacterium sp.
CCGGAATAATGATCTTGTGCAAATAAACCGGTAAATGAAACAAGTGATAAAAGGAACAAATAATTTTTCATAGATTATGTTTTTTTAGTAAAACAATTCAAAAATACGAAAACCTACGGAAGGATTTGTTTTTTTTCAATGGATTTCCATAGCACATCATCGGGAACCGGTGCAATCAATGCTAACTTTTCTTTGGAAACAGGATGTGTAAAATTTAATTTTCGAGCATGAAGATGGATTCCTCCATCGGTATTGCTTCTGTCAAAGCCATATTTTAAATCACCTTTAATAGGACAACCAATACTTTGTAATTGTACTCTAATTTGATGATGTCTTCCGGTATGCAATTCAATTTCTAACGCATAATAATTAGTCAAAGAGGTAATTATTTTGTAGGCTAAACTGGCCTTTTTGCTTTCGGGAACTTCTTTTAAATGAGCTTTGGAAGTGTTGTTTTTGGAATTTCTTTTGATGAAATGCACTAAGACATCTTGCTCTTTTGGGGGTTTGGTTTTAACCACCGCCCAATAGGTTTTTTGTGTTTCTCTGGAGCTGAACAACTCATTCATTCTTGTCAAAGCTTTTGATGTTTTAGCAAAAATTACGATACCTGATGTCGGTCGGTCCAGTCGATGAACCACACCTAAAAAAACTTCTCCGGGTTTGTTGTATTTTTCTTTGAGGTATTCTTTGATACTATCCGGTAAGGGTTTGTCACCGGTTTTATCGCCTTGAACAATGTCGCCAACCCTTTTATTAACAACTATCAAATGATTATCCTCATGGAGAATCTGCAAATTATCTTTAGTGGAAACTGTTTTCATCCTCAAATTAACTCATTGCCTCATTGCCACATTGCCTCATTAATACTGTTCATTTGCGTTCGGAAAATCCAATGCCTTCACATCAGTAACATATTGTCCGATTGCCTTGGTCATATCTTCATATAAGTTCATGTATCTTCTTAAAAAACGTGGACTAAATTCATGGGTCATCCCAATCATGTCATGTAAAACCAGTACTTGTCCGTCAACACCACTTCCGGCACCAATGCCAATCACAGGAATGGAAATGCTTTCAGCCACTTTTTGAGCAAGTTTGGCAGGGATTTTTTCTAAAACCAATGCAAAACAACCAATGCGTTCCAATAATTTGGCATCTTCAATCAATTTTTCGGCTTCTGCTTCTTCTTTTGCACGAACGGTATATGTTCCGAATTTATAGATAGATTGCGGAGTTAACCCCAAATGTCCCATTACGGGAATACCCGCATTCAATATTTTTTTAATAGAATCTTTAATTTCACCTCCACCTTCTAATTTCACGGCATGTCCTCCACTTTCTTTCATAATACGAATGGAAGAACGCAAGGCTTCTTTCGGATCTGATTGATACGTTCCGAAAGGCAAGTCAACAACTACTAAAGCTCTTTCACAAGCTCGAACAACGCCGCTTGCATGATAAATCATCTGGTCTAAAGTAATTGGTAATGTAGTTTCATGTCCCGCCATTACATTACTCGCAGAATCACCCACTAAAATAACATCTACACCTGAGGCATCCACAATTTTTGCCATAGTAAAATCGTAGGCTGTTAACATTGAGATTTTCTCACCGTTGGCTTTCATATCAAATAGTGATTTGGTGGTAATTCTTTTGTAATCTTTTTTTGCTGTAGACATTTTGCAGGATTTTATTAAGTAAACACACAAATGTAAGGAATCTTTGTGTATAGCGTAATTATTTGCAAAAAAGAATTAAAAACATTGCAATTCTATTTACCTTTACTCCTACAAATTTTTAAATTTTTATAATGGTTTCTGTTGTTCTCATCATCGCGGTTTTAGGGTATCTTCTGATTATATTCGAATCACCTTTCAAAATTAATAAAACAATAACTGCAATTCTTACGGGAGCTTTATGCTGGGTGTTTTTTGCTTTGTTTTATAAGGGCGATCAGCATTTACTTGCAGAAAAGTTAACAGGACATTTTGGAGAGATTGGCGGTTTGCTAATCTTTTTGTTAGGAGCGATGACAATTGTAGAATTAATTGATTTGCATAAAGGTTTTTCGGTAATTACGCATCGAATTCGAACTAAATCAGTTTTTAAATTACTTTGGATTGTGGGGGGCGTCACCTTTTTTATGTCGGCATTATTAGATAATTTGGCAACCGCTATAATTATGGTAACCTTATTGAAAAAATTGATGCCTAAAAGTGAAATTAGAATGATTCTTGCGGGAATAATTGTAATTGCAGCAAATGCCGGTGGTGCATGGAGTCCTATTGGAGATGTTACCACAACCTTATTGTGGATAGGAGGCCAGGTTAGTGCATTAGGAATTGTAAAAGTATTGTTTGTTCCTTCATTATTTGTCATTCTGGTGCCGTTAATAATTGCAAGTTTTCGTATGAGAGGTTTTGCTGCACTTCGCGTGCAGTTATCAATGCAGGATGTTAAGAGGGAAGAAAAAATGTATGGTAGTGTAAGTGTGCTGCTAGCGGGTGCATTTGGATTAATTATGGTTCCGGTTATCAAATCAATAACAGGTTTGCCACCCTTTATCGGGGTTTTAATTGCTTTAGGATTTGTAGCTTTGGTATCGTTAATTTATCATCGCGAAAAATCGCAATCGGAGAAGGACTTATTTTCTGTAGCTCATGCATTGTCAAAAGTTGATATTAGTTCTATACTCTACTTTATGGGAATTTTATTGATGGTATATGCTCTTCAAGATACTGAAATATTAAGTACGTTTGCCGATTTTTTATTGAGAACCTTACCCAATATTGACACCATGGTTATAGCAATAGGGGTATTATCATCGATTGTGGATAACGGTAGTTTAGTTGCCGCAACGCAAGCGATGTTTCCTCTAACCGAATATCCTATGGATAATTCATTGTGGGAATTTATCGCATTATGTGCAGGAACAGGAGGCAGTATGTTAATTATCGGTTCTGCTGCAGGTATTGCGGTTATGGAGAAAGAAAAAATTACTTTTATGTGGTATTTGAAAAAAATAACGCCTTTAGCAGTAGCAGGGTATATTGCCGGTATTGTAGCTTTCTTAGCTCTCAATTGGTTAACCCATTAAGCAAGTTTTATGAAAAGAATTTATTTCTTACTTTTACTTTTAACAAGTCATTTTTCTTTTGCACAAAAGAAAGAAATTCAACAAACCATTGAAACTTTTTTTGAGGCCTTTCACCAACGCGATTCTATCAAACTCCAATCGGTTTGTAACGAAAATTTGGTTTTGCATTCCATTTCCGAATCGGGAAACGGCACTAAATTTTCTATTGAAAAGGCTTCGAATTTTTATAAATCCATTGCTACTATTCCTGTAACCATGAAATTTGAAGAAAAAATCCTGAGTTATAACATTCAAATAGATGGTGCAATGGCTCATGTTTGGACACCCTACGAGTTTTATGTAAATGACAAATTGAGTCATTCAGGGGTAAATTCTTTTCAATTATTTCAGGAAAATGGAGTTTGGAAAGTGGTTTATATTTTAGATACGAGGAGGAAGTAGTTATCTATCAACCCCATTTTAATCTTGAAATAAATATTTTTTATAAATACATTTTTTAAAAAATGAAGAAGATTTGCCACGGCAGTGTACTGTTGTTTTTGGTTTTTTCTTTTGCAGGAGAAGCACAAACATTGGATTCGCTGAAAATAGATTTCTCAGGATTTATTGAGACGTACTATTCATATGATTTTAATACACCATCAGCCAATCAGAAAATTCCTTTTCTATACAATTATAATCGACATAACGAATTCAACATCAATAATGCTTTATTGCGAGTAAAAGCAAGTTATGGAAATGTCTATGCTTCTTTAGCTATGCATGCTGGTACTTATGTAGAAGATAATTATGCTGCCGAAGAGATAAAATTAATAAGCGAAGCAATTGTTGGAGTTTATTTAGATGATAAAAGAAAGCATGTCATTGAAATGGGAATTATGCCCAGCTACATCGGTTTTGAAACCGCAACTTCAGCTTCCAATTTAACGTTAACTCGATCGATGTTGGCTGATAACTCTCCTTATTTTATGACGGGTGTAAAGTACCAATTTCAACCTTCTGAAAATTGGACTTTCGCCACATTTTTAACCAATGGATGGCAACGAATTTCTAAAACTGACAAATCAACTCTTCCGTCTTTTGGCTCGCAAATCACGTTTAAACCAACTGAAAATGCATCCTTAAATTGGAGTACTTTTATTGGTGACGAACCAACCGAATTGGGTTTGCGAACACGTTATTTCAGTAATTTGTATTTTGATTATCAATGGAATGAGCATTGGCGAACCATTGCAGGTTTTGATGTTGGAATACAAAAATCAAGTGTTAGCAACAATTATGAAGATTGGTTGAGTCCGGTTTTAATCGTTCAATATTCCTTTAGTTCTAAATGGCAAACTGCTTTTCGAACAGAATATTATCAAGACGAAAATAACGTCATTATAAATGCAAATGATAGGGCTTTCAAAACCTTTGGAAATTCACTGAATGTAGATTTTTTACCTACTTCTAAAGTAAAAATCCGAATGGAAGCTCGTTGGTTGAAATCGCAAGAAGCCATTTTTATTAAAGATAATCAGCTGGTTGAAAATGATTTCTTTATGACTACAAGTATGAGTTTTGAGTTCTAACTAATTTTTTATCAGAAATAAATGCAAATGTTGTTCCAATAAAATAACAAATCAAATCGCTCCACAGAAAACCTTGTCCCAAAATATAATGTCCTAAAGTTGTAGTTCGAAGAGTAACTAGCCAGTCGAATTTTACCAATTGTAGGATTTCAATAGAAAAACAAAACAGTAAATTAACTAAAAATGTTTTGTAAATATGCCAATGAATGAAAATAAAACGAATGCCAAAATAAATTAAAATAGCGTATAAAATATCTCCAAAAAACAATGGAATATCAGCTATTTTCCTTGATACTATCCCAAGAAA
>NZ_JBILTE010000207.1:0-4441 GCF_044371705.1 Flavobacterium sp.
GAACATGCAGGAAGTGTTGGACTATATTTCGTTTTGGGATATGCATCGCCATGATTTGCCTTATGAAACGGATGGTGTGGTTATTAAAGTCAACAGTTTGCAACACCAAGATGAGTTAGGTTATACAGCCAAATCTCCTCGATGGGCAATTGCCTATAAATTCAAATCGGAACAAGTTTCCACCCGATTAAATTCGATTTCGTATCAAGTGGGACGAACCGGAGCAATTACACCTGTTGCAAATTTAGAACCCGTGCAATTGGCGGGAACCGTCGTCAAACGAGCGTCTTTGCACAATGCCGATCAAATTGAAAAGTTGGATATTCGAGTGGGTGATATCGTTTTTGTAGAAAAAGGTGGAGAAATCATTCCGAAAATCATTGCAGTCGCCCAAAGAGGAACTGAAGCGGAACCTACGAAATACATTTCCCATTGTCCGGAATGTGAAACAGAATTAGAACGAAAAGAAGGAGAAGCCAATCATTATTGTCCCAATTTTTATGGGTGTCCGCCACAGATTATTGGGAGAATCCAACATTACATCACCCGAAAAGCGATGGATATTGAAGGTTTGGGTGGTGAAACGGTCGCTTTATTGTATCAAAATGGTTTAGTGAAAAATTATGCCGATTTGTATGATTTAAAAATCGAACAAATTCTTCCGTTGGAACGAATGGCACAAAAAAGTGCGGAGAATTTAATCAAAGGTATTGAAAAATCGAAAGAAGTACCCTTTGAACGCGTTTTGTATGCGTTGGGAATTCGTTATGTAGGTGAAACAGTAGCCAAAAAATTATCCAAACACTACAAAAGTATTGACGCGATTGCGAATGCCAGTTTGATGGATTTGATTTTAGTAGATGAAATCGGTGAGAAAATTGCACAAAGTGTGATTGAATTCTTTGAAAATCCTGAGAACAGAAGTACTGTTGACCGACTCAAAAACGTTGGTGTTCAATTGATGTTGGATGAATCAAAATCGACTGTCGTCAGTAATAGGTTAGAAGGAAAAACATTTGTAGTTTCCGGTGTTTTTGAAAAATTCTCTCGTGATGAATTGAAAAAAGCGATTGAAGACAACGGTGGAAAAGTAGGTAGTTCCATTTCTGCTAAAACAAATTTTGTCATTGCAGGTGAAAACATGGGACCGGCAAAATTGGAGAAAGCATCGCAGTTGAAAGTACCGATTATTAGTGAAGATGATTTTTTGGGGATGCTTTCGAATGATTGAATTTAAAAGATGGTCAAACTATAATACTTTTTAATTTAATTACAAATTATTGAAATCTAATAAAAAGATACTTTATTTTTAAAAAATAATAATTAAAATAAAATATGACTAAGGCTAAAGAATTACATAGAATAGTATTCTTAATATCAATATTTTTGTTGTTGTTCAATGACTTGTATCTGAAATACGAATACAACAATTATCTGACTGGAAAGTTATCAGATTTTGCCGGACTCTTTTCTTTTCCCTATTTTTTCAGTTGTTTCTTCCCGAAAAAAACAAAATTAATTTATTTTTTGTCCGGAATTTTCTTTGTGATTTGGAAATCTGAATTATCGCAGCCAATATTTGATTTTGTTCACTTCTATAATGTTGGAATTAATAGAGTTGTAGATTATTCAGATTTAATAGCTTTAATAATTCTCCCATTTTCTTATTATTACAAATTAAATCACTCAATTAATAATGAAAAACTAAAATACCTTCCAAAACCCATCTTGATTGGAATTTGTTCATTTGCTTTTATCGCAACAACACTACCCAGAGAAGCGGGAAGTTTAAATTTTAAATCTGATTATGAAGTCCAGTTTAGTATTTCAAAAGATACTTTATTAAAAAATATTTATGGATCTTATCAACGATATGATGACCCGAATTATGAATTAGTAATTGAAATACCTGAAAAAAGATCAAGAGTTTATGTAAAAACCATTATAACAGAAGTTGGAGATGGCAAAACAAATCTAAAGCTTGATAGTGTTTTGTATTTTGTCACTGAATCAAAAGGTTTTTGGGGTGTTAAAAAGAAAAATGTGGATTATATGAAAAGTTTAAAATTGGAAGATTTTGAAAAACTTTTTATTGAACAGAAAATTAATATTGTGCGAAAAGAATAACCATTACAAACATTGATTAGCAAAACCAATCCAAACAAAATTCTTGTTCAAATTCAAAATTGCATCCAATTAAAAAAAAGCGTATATTTGCACGCAATTTAACTACAAATTGCAACCATGAAAGCACACGAAACAAAAATCGTTGGAGAGGGTTTAACCTATGACGATGTTCTGTTGATTCCCAATTATTCAGAAGTTTTACCACGCGAAGTCAGCATTCAATCAAAATTTTCCAGAAATATTACTCTTAACGTTCCGATCATTTCGGCTGCGATGGATACCGTTACCGAAAGTTCGATGGCAATTGCCATGGCTCAAGAAGGTGGTATTGGTGTTTTGCACAAAAACATGACCATCGAACAACAAGCCGCTAAAGTTCGCAAAGTCAAACGTGCAGAATCAGGAATGATCATTGATCCGGTAACTTTGCCTTTAACAGCTATTGTGGGTGATGCAAAAGCAGCAATGCGTGAATACGGCATCGGAGGAATACCTGTAGTAGATGAAAATGGGACTTTAAAAGGAATTGTAACCAACCGCGATTTGCGTTTTGAAAAAGTCAACACGCGTTCTATTTTAGAGGTGATGACGACAAAGAATTTAGTGACAGCCGCTGAAGGAACAACCCTTCAAGAAGCAGAAGGCATTTTGCAACAAAATAAAATTGAAAAGTTACCTGTTGTTAATAAGGATTTCAAATTAGTGGGTTTAATTACTTTTAGAGACATCACAAAACTGACTCAAAAACCGATCGCCAATAAAGACCGTTTCGGACGATTACGTGTCGCAGCCGCTCTAGGTGTTACTCCGGACGCTTTAGAAAGAGCTACTGCTTTAGTAAATGCAGGAGTAGATGCGGTGATTATAGATACAGCTCACGGACATACCAAAGGTGTCGTGGATGTTTTAAAACAAGTGAAAGGAAAATTCCCACATTTAGATGTAGTGGTTGGGAATATCGCAACAGCCGAAGCCGCTAAATATTTGGTAGAAAATGGTGCCGATGCTGTAAAAGTCGGAATCGGTCCCGGATCTATTTGTACAACACGTGTGATTGCCGGTGTTGGTTTTCCACAATTTTCTGCGGTGTTGGAAGTGGCCGCGGCTATCAAAGGAAGTGGAGTACCTGTGATTGCCGATGGAGGAATTCGTTATACGGGAGATATTCCAAAAGCGATTGCAGCCGGGGCTGATTGCGTGATGTTAGGTTCGCTTTTAGCGGGAACAAAAGAGTCTCCCGGTGAAACGATTATTTTTGAAGGACGTAAGTTTAAATCCTACCGCGGTATGGGTTCTGTAGAAGCCATGCAAGAAGGTTCAAAAGACCGTTATTTCCAAGATGTGGAAGATGATGTGAAGAAATTAGTTCCGGAAGGAATTGTAGGTCGTGTTCCTTACAAAGGTGAATTGAACGAAAGTATGCAACAATTCATTGGCGGTTTAAGAGCCGGAATGGGTTATTGCGGAGCAAAAGATATTCCAACATTACAAGAAACCGGACGTTTCGTTCGAATTACAGCCAGTGGAATAGGGGAAAGTCACCCGCATAATGTGACAATTACCAAAGAAGCTCCGAATTATTCACGATAATTCTTTTTTTAATATTTACCATTAAGGTATTAAGTTTCATTAAGGTCTCTGCCCTTAATGAAACTTAATACCTTAATGGTTTAAAAAAGATTTTAAATTCGTGGAAAGGTTTTTTGGAATTTTATGAAGAATGATACAATGATAGGATCATCTTCGATGAGCCTGATTTTTTTATAGGGTCCATTTTATTTAAAGTTCTTGATTTTTTAACCCTTTCTTCAAGAACTCACTATCCCAAGCATGGTCGGCTGCATCAAAATTGGTAAACAAGTCGTTTTTTAAGATTTGTTCTTGCATTTCAATTTGCTCTTGAACAGTGGCTAAATAGGCCATTTTATCATGACGTTTGGTGGCTAGTTCTTTAATTGCAGCTTCATCATATTTAATAAAACGTTGTCCTTGTCGCGTAGCAGAATACTTTCGATGTCCCAGTTGCGTTAAAGCATCCACTCCCAAATGAACCGCAGTATAAAGAGTTTCCCGATAAATATTTTCCACCCCATGATCGATTAATTCGTAGGCATCAATTCTATTTCGGGCACGTGTCAATACTTTTAAATTTGGAAAATGTTTTCGGATGGTTTCCACAACATTTAAATTGACCGTTGGATTATCAATGGCGGCAATAAAAAGTTTGGCACTTTCGGCACCTGCGGCTTTCAGTAATTCCAAACGTGTAGCATCGCCATAATATACTTTAAAGCCCATTTTACGAAGTAATTCA
>NZ_JBILTE010000190.1:0-4944 GCF_044371705.1 Flavobacterium sp.
GCAAACGATTTCAAACGAGTAACTCGCTTAATTCATGATTTATATCATTAAAAACGACTCTTAATTATGTACTTTTACTCTTTAAAATTAGTACAGTATGTTTGAATGGTTTTATAAATTGTTCGTTCCCACAGAAAATCCTGATATTACACAGTCACTAGTAGTTGTAATGTTGGTTATTGGAATTGGTGTATTTATTGGTCGACTTAGAATCGGGAAAATATCATTAGGTGTAGCTGCAGTAATGTTTTCAGGCTTATTTTTAGGGCATTACGGCTACCGGATCAACACCGATATCATGGTTTTTATACGTGATTTGGGATTGATTTTGTTTGTTTACGGAATCGGAATTCAAGTAGGACCCACTTTTTTTTCCTCCTTTCGAAAAGAGGGTTTGAAATTCAATATTCTGGCAGTGTCAACAGTGTTATTAGGAGCATTTATAGCGGTAGGAATCTATTTTTCTACAAAAATAAACATTGAAAATGTTGTAGGATTGCTCTCGGGTTCGGTTACAAACACACCCGGGTTAGGAGCTGCAAAATCGGTTTTACAAGAGTACCAAAACCAATTTCCAAATAAGATATTCAGCGACCCTGCGATTGCCTACGCAATTACCTATCCAATGGGCGTTTTGGGTGTTATAGTCGTAATAATCCTTTCTAAATCACTCTTGAAAATTGATTTGAACGCGGAGAAAATAAAGCTTCAAATGGGTACAAATGACGATGAGGTGCTGATTCATCAAAAATGTAGAATTACCAAAGATGCATTTTTAGGCAAAAGTATCTACCAAATTTTAAAAGAAACCAATCACGAAAACTTGGTAATATCCCGACTCAAACACAGTGGCTCAAAAACAGTATTTTCACCTACTTTAGATACCAAAATTGAACACAAAGATGTAATAATGTTGGTGGGTACTCAAAAAAATATCAGCGATTTTATTGCGAAAACCGGTAAAATATCCACCGATTTATTCATTGAATCGGAACAAGATATTACTACTAAAAACATATTTGTGACACACAAAGCCGCAACTCACAAAAAACTGTCTGAATTAGATTTGTATAATAAGTACGATTTGAAAGTCACACGTGTTTATCGCGGGGGAAAAGAACTACTTGCTGCACCTTCCTTGGAATTGTTTTACGGAGATAAATTAGTAATCGTGGGAAACAAAGCTGCCATTGCTGAAGTTGAACAACTCATCGGAAACTCAGAAAAGAAATTATTGGAACCCGATTTTCTATCCCTTTTTGGTGGTTTGCTCATTGGAATCATTATCGGATCGATTCCTATACTAATTCCATCCATTCCTGTTCCATTAAAACTGGGGTTTGCAGCCGGACCATTGATTGCAGCTCTTTTGATTAGTCGCTATGGAGGAATTGGAGCCATACACTCCTATATCAACAATGGGGCAATTTATTTCATGAAAGAATTAGGGGTGTGTTTGTTTTTTGCGGCTGTGGGTATCCATGCCGGGGAAAGTTTCTACGCTAATTTTGCTGAGAACAATGGATGGATGTGGCTGTTTTACGGAAGTTTTATCACCTTTGTGCCTTTGATTTTTATGATGTTGGTAGGCCATTTTTATATGAAAATAAACTTCTTAAAATTAGTTGGATTGATGAGTGGAGCATACACTGATCCTGCAGCTTTATCGTTTAGTAGTACTTATTGCGATTCAGATGTACCCACACAAGCCTATGCAACTATTTATCCTTTGGTCACATTGTTTCGTATTTTTACGGCTCAGTTTATTATTTTGCTTTTGATGCGGTAAATTAAATCTTCAAGCGATTTTTCAACTTTAAAAAAATCAAAGCAGTAATATATGCATCGCCGGAAGCCGTGTGTCGTTCACTTTTTTCGACTTTCAGAATTTTGCATAATTCATCTAAACTGGAATGTTGGTCTTCTTGCAAACCTTTGAATTTTTGATACATGGCATCTGTATCCATGTTGTCGTTTTTTAATTTGCCAACATTTAAGCGTTTCAAAGCTTGGTTAATCATTTCTATGTCAAACTGCACGTGATGGCCAACCAAAGTATCGTCTTTTATAAAATCTAAAAAACGGATAATCGCTTCTGCTTCGATAATTTTTTCTTCTTTACCTTCTTTTAAAATTCCGTGAATTGGTGCAGATTCAGCATTATAAACCGTTTGTTTGATGAATAATTCTAATGAATCATCTACATGAATACTGTTTTCGATGATGGCAACAGCTCCAATAGATAATATTACATCGTTTTTAAAATCCAAGCCGGTTGTTTCACAATCAAAAACCACATACCTTTTTGGCACGGTTACATCGGGTTCTTGATTGAAATAAGATACGTAGGTCTCCCAAAATTTAGGGTTGTCCTTGCTGATTTTTTTGAGCCAATTCCAAGCCATAAATTAAGTAAAATAAGTGAGTTGAAATCTACTTTTAATAGAATCTTGAATATCTCGAATGGGCACAAACGCATTTTTAAGCTTTACTTTATCTGACTTCGATAAATCATTCAAATTCAAATACCTACCGTTTGAATTGTTTAGCAAACCTTCCTTGGTTCGAAACTTTAAAACTACTAAAAAAGCTTCGGCACAGGATTCAAATAAATCGGCATTTTGAGGTTCTAATTCTGCCATTTTTTTAAATCGTTGGTAGGTGTTTGCAATTCCTTTGACATTCTGACTCAAAACCAATAATCGTGCAGCATCAGTCAGCGGCATTAAAGCACGACTTTTAATGTCAAATGTATCTTTGTGTTCACCGTCATCTTCCACTAAAAACTGTCTGAAAAAGCCTAATGGTGGCGGATTTTTAAGAGCATCGGTACCTAAGTAAGCAAAGAAAAGTTGATTATCCGTCACATTTTTATGGATATTTTCTGTGATTTCATCCACTAAAGATTCATCACCAAAAATAAAATCATAATCAAAGAAAATGGAACACATTAGAATTCCCTTTTCACCCGGTGTATTAATCCAAGCATTGTATTGTTTGTTCCAATCGGTGACTGATTTACACCACATGGGGTTGCTCGCCATCATTTCTGCGGGACAATATTCATAACCTACTTTATTCAAAGTCTTTGTTACGTTTTCTGCCAATTCTAAAAAATAGGATTTGACTTCTTCATACTGATCCTCTTCAACATCTTCAAAAATCAAGGCATTGTCCTGATCGGTCATCAATAATTGTTCTTTACGACCCTGACTGCCAATATTTAACCAAGCAAAGCGGGTAGGGGGCTCGGTTTCCATTTTTTCAGTGGCCAATTCAATCGAACGTTTGGTAATTGCGATATTTATTTCTCCAACCAAGTTGCATATATGTTGAATCGGTATATTTTTATCTAAAGAATTTACAATTAAATCAGACAATTTCTCTCGAACAGCTTTTAATTCTTTCGAACGAGTGGCACGCTTGGTCTGTTTTAATAAAACTCCGGGATTATTTGCCTGAGCGGCAACTACATCGTGCTCTGAAATAATTCCCATAATTTTGGAGCGATTCGTTCCGTCCTCTGTCACACACAAATGCCCTACATTGTGTTTGAGCATCATGATTTGGGTTTCGGCGATGGAAATGTTTTCAGGTACTGTGATAACCGGAGCCGACATAATTTGATCAATGGCAACATCAATAGTGAAAATACCTGTCGCAATTTTAGATCGTAAGTCTTTATCGGTCACAATACCAATAGGTAATTGATTTTCTTCGATAATTACGCTTCCAATTTTAAACTGTGTCATCGTTTGAGCCACTTGTTTAATCAGGTCTTTTCGATTGGCAGTAACTGGTTTTTTGGTATAAGCTATTGGCTGAAAATACTGTAATTCCGAACTTTGTTCGTCATAAATGACGTTTTCAGAAATTAGTTTTCCTTTATTTTCAGGGTCGTAGGGATTTCGAGTATTGGAGGCAAAGCTTTGTAATAAAAAATTGAGCACTTCTTGATTCTGACTAACATAAGGCCTAAAAACCTCAATAGGAATAGCGTACAATAAACTTTCCTCACGAGCACGTGCGGTCATTAAATAATTATCCTTTGCAAAAAACGGACGTAATCCGAGAATATCACCTTCATCGCATTTATCAATCAAAGCTTCTTCCGCATCGGAAACAACAGAAAGTCCGATGGCTCCTTCTTTCACCACGTAAAAATAGGGATGTGTTTGATCGCCCACTTTAAAAAGCACGCTGTTTTTGTCAATGTGCTGCACTTTTGAGTCATTGGCTATAATAACCAAATCTTTGTAAGACAAGCTGTTAAACGGCGGAAAGTTTTTTAAAAAATCAGCAATACGTTCGGCTATTGAATTTTTCATAGAATTTAATTAACATCATAAAATTACACAAATTTAATTCAAACTATATACTATGTTTTTAAAAAATACTTCTTCATAATTTAAAGTAGTGTTTGTAAATAAATATTGGCAGCTATTGTAAATAGGTTAATGCATACAACTTCGAAAGGTATACGTGTTCAATTATTTTCTATTTTACATAATATAAATTATGATTCAAATATGCTTCTGTTAAGTTTCTTCAAAACAGCCTTAAATCATTGATTATTCGTCATCTGCCAACACTTGTTCAATATGCTACTTTTTGAAAATACAATTCGGAGAGCTTTTTTTTTGTGTATTAAATCTTAGTAACCAGAATATTTTATGGTATCGTTTTGGTCAAATATTATGTGATATTTATTATGAAAAAGAAATACTGTACGATGAAATGAATCCCAATCTGTAGAAATTAAATACTCGCCAGTTTCTTCTATTGAAAAAATTTCATCTGAATCAAATACTAATGGATAAAATTTTCAGTTTACATAAACTTTTCTATTAGTATTCTTAACCCAAGTTTTATTTTCACAGTCATCACATTTTATAAAGTATAAATCCCAATCATTGTTTGACCTAGTTAAATAAAAAAAACTTA
>NZ_JBILTE010000191.1:0-4892 GCF_044371705.1 Flavobacterium sp.
TCGAATGTATTTATAGACTTTGTTATAATTCCAATTCCTACCCTTGAACCTTCAAACCTATCACCTAGCATTATATGTATAGGTCAAGACAGTATTATTCAAATTACGGGGGCTACAAATTTACCCCATGGTAATTATGAGTTTTTATGGACCATTTCCAATGCAGTTCCATCTACTGGCAGCACAGGTCCAATAACAATAACCAATGGTTCCGGTGAATTTACCATTCCAGGCTCCGTATTTCCGGCACCTGACACCTATGTTTTAACTATCACTGCCATTAACAGTGAATTAAGTCCATGTGATAATTTAAGTCCAAATCTGCAAACCATAATTAATGTACTTCCTTTACCAAGTATTGATGCGGCACAAGTTGTAATGGGTGTAACTTGTTTAAATAGTGAAATTACAGTTTCAATAGCAAATGCTTCTAATTTAAGTGACGCAACCTATCAATTGACCTATACTTTAGCTGGTACGATTTCCAATACAGCTACCATTCCGGTAGATTTTACTGCAGGTGCTGCTAGTTTTACACTACCAGCTGCTAATTTTTCTCAGATTGGAGCTTATACATTGACTATAGCCGATATTCTCTCACAAACCACAACTATTTGTGGGACTTTTGGCAATAGTTTTCCCCCCACAGATTTTACTTTGGCAGCTGTGGGACCACCGCAGTTAATTGATTTGGGAAATACTTTTTGTGATGATATAACCGCTACTGTAGCTGATTTAACTGCCAATGTTGTTGGAACACCTAACGTTAATTGGTATGATGCACCGGTTGGAGGAAATTTAATTGACCCGTCAACGCCATTAGTAGATGGAGGAATTTATTATGGTGAACAAATTTTAGGATCTGGTTGTGCGAGTGACATTAGATTAGAAGTTACTGTTGAAATTATCAATTGCAACGAATTAGTCATTCCTGATGGGTTTTCTCCAAATGGGGATGGTATCAATGACAATTTTATAATTAAAAATATTAGAGATTTATATCCTGCGTTTACCTTAGAGGTATTCAATAGATATGGAACAGTGCTTTACACAGGTGATATATCGTCACCAGATTGGGATGGTGCAGCTCAGAAAGGCGCAGTAATTGGCGATTCTAAATTGCCAGCCGGAGTTTATTTCTTTATTATAAATTTCAATGATGGTGTTAGAAGTCCGTATCAAGGTAGAGTATACCTTAACAGATAATTAGAGCAATACAAATAGAATGATGCAAAAAAGATTTAAATATTTACTTGTTCACATTGGAATTTTACTAACTGTATTTTCGGTACATGGTCAGCAAGATCCCCAATTTACGCAGTATATGTATAATATGAGTGTAATTAATCCGGGTTATGCTACATCTGACTTAGATATTTTGAATTTTGGAGCTTTATATAGAGCCCAGTGGGTTGGATCAACAGGAGGTCCAACAACCGGCTCCTTTTTTGCACACGTTCCTCTAAATGAAAAAATAGAAGTAGGAGGCACCATCGTGCACGACCAAATTGGTGATGTAGTGAAAGAAACAAATGTTTATGCAGATTTTGCCTATAATATAGCTATTAATGAAACAAATAAAATTTCCTTCGGTGTAAAGGCCGGTGCCACATTTTTCAATACTGTATTTGATGGATTCATTTACTCAGACCCATTACCTGATCCGACATTTGCAAATAATATCAGTCAAGTTTTTCCTAATATTGGTGTAGGTGCTTTTTATTACGGCGAAAATTACTATTTAGGATTATCCAGTCCAAACTTGCTTAAAACAAAGCATTTAGAAGATGAAAGTGGTATTGTGGCAACAGGTGTAGAAGAAATTCATTATTTTTTTACGGGAGGTTATGTTTTTGATATCAATGAAGACATAAAATTTAAACCTGCTTTTATGATGAAGTCGGCCATTGGTGCTCCTGTATCTTTTGATGTTACAACTAATTTCCTTTTATATAACATTGTAGAAGTGGGTGCTGCCTATCGTTGGGATGACTCTGTGGGTGCTCTGTTTAATTTTAAAATATCAAAAGCATTGCGAGTTGGATATGCATATGATTATACCATTTCTAATTTGGGAAGATTCAATTCGGGCTCACATGAAATCATTCTTTTATTTGATTTGGATAGAAGTAAAAATAAAAAGGGATATGATAAATCTCCAAGATTCTTCTAAAACGCATCTATGAAATTTAATATATACATAGTATTATTCTTTTTTGGAGCTAGTTTTTTAGGCTTTTCCCAATCTAGAAGTGTAAAAAAAGCCGATAAGTTATTTGCACAAAAGGCTTATGTAGAAGCAGCAGCTATTTATCAGAGATCCAAACCAAGTCAGCACGTCTTGCAAAATTTAGGTGACAGTTACTATTACAATGGTGAAATGCAGAATGCAACATTGGCTTATGGCAATTTGTTTGCAACCTATAAGGACAGTCTAAAGCAAGAGTCCTATTTTCGTTACGCACAGGCTTTGAAAGCAATTGATGACTATAAGAAGGCAGATGAATTAATGTCGGGATTTTTAAAGCACGCGGTAGATACAGATAAGTTCAGAAAGAACCTTAACAATATTGTACCATTTAATTACGAAGTAAAACCGATGACGCGAAATGCTTCAAACGGTGATTTCGGATTGTCTTATTTTGGAGATAAGGTGGTTTTTGCTTCTGTAAGAAATGATAAAAACCCTATTTATGCTTGGAATAATAAACCCTATTTGGATTTATACCAAGGTACAGTTTCCAAGGATGGTATTTTAGAAAATATTTTGCCTTTTGCAGATGAAATCAATACCGAAAAGCATGAAAGCTCTGCTACTTTTAATAAAGAAGGCAATTTTATGTATTTTTCTAGAACTAGTGATAAAAGGGTGATGGTTGGTGAAGAATTAGTAGCTACTGTTCAGTTGTATCAGGCCGAATTTAAAGACAGTATTTGGACCAATATCGTACCACTACCTTTTTCAAGTGACCAATATTCAACCATGCATCCGGCTCTCAGTAAAGATGAAAAACGTTTGTACTTTTCGAGTGATATGCCGGGAACCTTGGGGTCCTTTGACATTTTTTATGTAGACATTGCAGATGACGGTTCGTATGGCACACCTGTTAATTTAGGATCAACCGTCAATACGCCTCAAAGGGATCAGTTTCCCTATGTTACCCCAAGCGGAATTTTATATTTTGCATCCGATGGCCATCAGGGACTAGGAGGTTTAGATTTGTTTATGACCCGAACCTATGACGATGTGTATGTGAAACCAATCAATTTGGGCGAGACAATCAATAGCGGGATGGATGATTTCTCTTATATTGTTGACGAAGATAATAATACCGGTTATTTGGCTTCTAATAGAAAAGGATCAGATAATTTGTATTCGTTTGTACGCAAAGAAAATCCACGTAAATTCACTGTAGAAGGGGATGTTAGAGATAAAAACACCAAGGAATTATTGCCGGGAGCCATTGTTTCATTATATGATGAAAACGAGGTGTTAATTGGACAGTTAGTGGTTAGCGAAACAGGTGATTATACATTTAATTCCGAACCCAACAAACGTTACAGAATTGAAGCGGAACGTGATTTTTATATTTCAAAAACAGAATACATCGAAACACTCGACGATGGAAGAATCAGGTTTAATATTGAATTAGAAATCGAATCGTATGATGATGCGGAGGATATAATTATTACAAAAGGCGACGGTTTGGTATACATCCAACTGGAAAACATTTATTTTGATTTAAACAAATCCGAAATAAAAGCAGATGCAGCTCGCACGTTGGATGTGTTGGTTGAAATCATGAAAAAGTACCCACGAATGGAAGTGGAATTGGGAGCTCATACTGATTCAAGAGCCTCTGACGCATACAATCTTCGTTTGTCAAATGATCGTGCACAAGCAGCTACAGAGTATTTGGTGGCAAACGGCATTAATAAAAAGCGACTGCGTTCCATTGGTTATGGCGAACGAGTGCAGTTGATTAAATGTGGAAGAGATTGTACCGAGGAAGAACATTCTATTAACCGTCGGGTAGAATTTATCATTACCAAATAAAGAGGATTACCTGATGAAGATGTTTAAAATGTACGAGAATGTCAAACTGAACTCGTTTCATCTTCTTTAAACTATTAAAAATAAATGCGTTTAGATTCCGAAATAAATTCGGAATGAAATAATCGTACTTTTAGGACACCTTCTTTTGTGTTATTTAATAACCAAATCATATTTGGCGACTAATCCTCTTAAACCCTCGGTAGAAAATATAGCTTTTTTTACTTTGTTTTTATCAGGATCAATAATAAAATCGTAACTGGTGTAAAAATCTGCTTTTTGTAAATTGGTGTCAATAAAAACGGCTCTTCTCAAATTGCAATGATCAAATAAAGCTTCTGTTAAATCGCTTCCCATAAAATCGACAGCTACCATACTGCAGTTAATAAATTGCATTTTCTTAAGTTTTAATGCATAGAATTGGGTGTAATCTAACAGGCAATCAGTGAAGTTAAAATTATAAATTACTTGATCGGTCATGGCAAAATTTACTGCGGTAAAATTACAACCAACAAACTGCACATCCCGAAGGGAAACAAAATTGATTTTGGTTTCTTTGAAATTGCATTCGTAAAAGGTACATTCTACAAATACTACACCTGTAAAATCGCAAACTGTAAAATCACAGTTTTTAAAAATGCAGGCTTCAAATTCTTTGTATCGAATACCGGAGTTATCAAATATGCGGTCGGTTATTTCTTCGTTGATGATATAATCTAATGCCATGTGCTTTTATTTAGAACTAATGCTACAAAGAGACTATTATTTTGGCAGTAATCCAATATAAAAAGTGTTTATTCGTGACCTTCGATGGGATTAACTCCGTTGATCCAGAATG
>NZ_JBILTE010000192.1:0-4842 GCF_044371705.1 Flavobacterium sp.
GCAATGCCGAAAGCAACAGCCGCAGAAAAATCAGAATTGAATAAAATCATCGGAGAAAGTTATTTTAACTTGAAGCAATACGACAAAGCACTGCCGTATTTAAAAGAATACAAAGGAAAAAAAGGAAAATGGAGCAATACCGATTTATATTTATTCGGCTATTGCTATTACAAACAAAACGATTATGAAAATGCCATCGCTCAATTCAATAAAATAATTGACGGGAACGACGGAGTGGCTCAAAACGCCTATTACCATTTGGGCGAAAGTTATTTAAAAACCGATAAAAAGCAACAGGCTTTGAACGCATTTAAAACGGCTTCGGAAATGGATTTTGACCTAAAAATCCAAGAAGATGCGTACTTAAACTATGCCAAATTAAGTTACGAAATAGGAAATCCGTACCAAAGTGTACCGGATGTTCTGAGTGGTTTCATGAATAAATATCCCAATACACCTCATAAAGCCACGATTGAAACACTGTTAATTAATTCGTATATCACCTCCAAAAATTACAAAGAAGCGTTGGTTTTATTGGAGAAAAATAAAAGTCCCGAAAACCGGCAAGCCTATCAGAAAGTCACTTTTTATCGTGGTTTAGAATTATACACCGACGGTGAAATTCAAGAAGCTTCGGCAATGTTTAAAAAATCAATTGCAGAACCTCGCAATGCTAAATTCACCGCCCGTGCTTTATTTTGGAAAGGTGAAACGGAATATTCGCTGGATAATTTTAAAGAAGCGATGTTGAGTTACAAGCAGTTTTTGGGTTATGAAGAAGCGAAATCGACTCCGGAACACAAAAACATTTATTACAATATTGCGTACACGCATTTTAAATTGAAAGAATACGATCAAGCAATAACAAATTTCCAAAGTCACATTGATGCCAACAAAACAGATAAAACCCGGTTGAACGACAGTTATTTGCGTTTGGGAGATTGTAATTTTGTGAATGCCAAATACTGGCCTGCCATGGAGGCTTATAATAAAGCTTTGGAAATGAAAGGGGTGGATGCCGATTATGCCGCTTTTCAAAAAGCCATTAGTTATGGATTTGTCAATAGAAACGACAAAAAAATCGAAGATTTGAATGCTTTATTGAAAAACTTTCCAAAATCACAATACCGTGATGATGCCTTGTTTGAGTTGGGAAATACGTATACCAATGAAAACAAATCCGATTTGGCGATTAAAACGTATGATCAATTAGTTAATGAATTTAAAAACAGTTCGTTTGCAGCAAAATCTATTTTACGTCAAGGATTGATTTATTACAATGAAGGCAAACAACAATTGGCCATTACAAAATTGAAAAAAGTAGCGGCAGATTATCCTAGAACTACAGAAGCCCTAGAAGCCGTTTCTACCGCACGTCAAATATATGTTGATACCGGAAAAGTAGATGAGTATGCTGTTTGGGTAAAAACATTGGATTATGTGGAAGTGTCTGATAGTGATTTGGACAATACTACCTATGAATCGGCCGAAAAAATGTATTTGCAAAACAATGCCAAAGGTGCTATTTCAGGTTTCAGTAGTTATGTTTCGAAATTTCCAAACGGAATGCATGCCTTGAACGCGAATTTCTATTTGGCACAATTGTATTATGCAGATAAACTGGAAAACAATGCCATTCCGCATTATGAATATGTGGTTTCCAAATCCAGAAACGAATATACCGAACAATCACTTGCTCGTTTGACTGAAATTTATATCAAGAAAAAAGATTTTGCCAAAGCTATTCCCGCTTTAAAACGCTTGGAAGCGGAAGCCGATTTTCCTCAGAATGTAACATTCGCACAATCGAATTTAATGAAAGCCTACTACGAACAAGAAGATTATAGCAATGCCGTTATTTATGCTGAAAAAGTACTCGCAAATGCGAAAGTAGACGACCGAATCAAAAGTGATGCTCAAATGATTGTGGCTCGATCTGCCATCAAAACCAATGATGAAGTAAAAGCAAAAGCAGCCTATGCAACTTTGCAGAAAATATCAAAAGGGGAGTTAGCAGCCGAAGCGTTTTATTACGATGCCTATTTCAAAAATAAAGAAGGTAAATACGAAGCTTCAGGCGAAGTGATTCAAAAAATCACCAAGGATTATTCAGGCTACAAATATTATTTAGGTAAAAGCTTAATTGTTTTGGCAAAAAATAATTATGCTTTGAAAGACAGTTTTAATGCAACGGTTATTTTAGAAAGTGTCATTACTAATTTAAAAGAATATCCCGATGTAGTGGAGGAAGCTCAAAAAGAGCTAACCTTTATCAAAGCCGAAGAAGCCAAACGTAACTCATCCATTCAGAATTAATTAGTGTAAAGCCCAAACCATGAAAAGTATGCAATTTAACCCAAAATATAGTATAATTCTTTTGTTAGCAGTTGTTCAAACAGCTGTTGCTCAAAAAGATGATAAAGATTTAGGAACCGAGGTCGTAAACGTTGTAAAGCCTTATACAGCAACCTTATCGGATGCTTTTAAAGTAAAGGAAACGCCACCGTTAGACGACGAGGAAACATTGAAAAAAGAACCCATTCAATACACTATTTTTTCGTTTCCGGTGGCTTCTACTTTTACTCCTGCCAAAGGAAAAGCGGAAGGTGTCGAAAAATCAAAAAGAGAAAAATTGTTTGACAATTATGCCACGTTAGGTTTTGGGAATTACGGGACAGTGATTGGCGAATTATTTGTGACCGAAAACTTGAGTCGCAATGAGTATATCGGCGGAATGCTTCGTCATCATTCTTCACAAGGCGGAATAGAAGGTTTGGATTTGGATGATAAATTTTCAAATACAACTTTAGACTTGTCGTATGGTTCTTTAGGAAAAGACTTGTCGTGGAGTGGCGATTTGGGATTTGAACACCAAATCTATAATTGGTATGGCTTGCCAACCTATTTTACGGAAGGTTTAACTTCGGAGGATAAACAACTGTTGGTAGCCGGCATTGATTCGCAACAAACCTATTACAATTTTTACATCGGTGGAAAAATTGCTTTGTCCGAAACATTTTTTAAAGATGCCACGTTAAAATACAATCGTTTTTGGGATGGCTACGAATCGGCTGAAAACCGTTTTGTTTTAAAGCCATCCTTTGATGTAGCTATTAATGATTTTGATATTAACACCAATGTGATTGTAGATTATGTAGGAGGTACTTTCAAAAATGGTCACAATGATGCCACAGCTATTGATTATGGTTTTGCAAATATCGGAATCAATCCGAGTTTTGTGTATACCCGCGACGATTTATCTATGGATATAGGGGTATCGTTAGTGTACAGTGCCGCACAAGAAGTAGATAGTAAATTGTATGTGTATCCGCAAATAACAGCTGCTTACAAAGTGGTTGGCGATTTGATGGTTTTTTATGCAGGTGCCGAAGGTGGTTTGCAACAAAACAGCTATCGTGATTTTACCACGATTAATCCGTTTTTGTCACCAACGTTGCAAATCCGACCAACCGACCAACAATATGATTTGTTCGCCGGTTTAAAAGGAAAGTTGGCCAATAACATCAGCTACAATGTTCGTGGTTCGATGTTGAGTGAAAAATACAAACCACTATTCAGAAGTAATTATTTAGAACTACCGGTTGCAATCGGAGCAAATCAAAGTTTTGCCTACGGAAATTCGTTTACATTGGTGTATGACGATGTGAATACGTTGAGCTTCTTTGGAGAAGTAAACGCAAATCTTTCCAAAAACTTTTCCTTCGGTTTCAACGGAACTTTTAGCACGTATACCACCGACAATGAAAGCGAAGCATGGAATTTGCCAACCATTCAATTAGGCGGAAACATGGGTGTGAATTTCACCGAAAAATGGTTTGCCGGAGTCGATTTGTTTTTAGTAGGCAGTCGTTACGATCAATACATTGTTGCCTCAGCGTTAGATCCGGCTTTTTATGAGTTTAAAAAAGTGACGTTAGACAGTTATTTCGATTTGAATGCGAATGTAGGTTACCGACATAACGATCGCCTGACCGGATTTTTACGAGCCAACAATATCTTGAATCAATCGTATGAAAAGTGGTTTAATTTCCCGGTGCAACAATTTCAAATTGTGTTGGGAGCGAATTATAAATTTGATTTTTAAAAAAGGTACTAAGGTTCTAAGGAGCTAAGGTACTGAGGCAAAATAGAACCTCAATAACCGTAGCACCTTAGTACCTCAGAACCTTAGCACCTTTAAAATGAAACAACAAATTATCCACCACTATAACCACTACCTAAACGACCGCATCAATTCCTTACGCGAAATGATTGTAGATTTAACCGAAGATTCTTTGAATGATGCCAAAGGTTCTGCCGGCGACAAGCACGAAACCGGTTTGGCAATGATGCATCTGGAACAGGAAAAACTTAATAAAAAATTGTTAGAGCTTTTAGATGCTCAGAATAAATTTCTTAAAATCGATTACTCCATTGTTTCCCAACAAGTTATTTTAGGAAGTTTAATTGAAGCGAACGACACCTTTTTCTTGATGGCTATTGCTTTGCCAAAAATTGAAGTGGATGGTAAATCTATTTTTGGAATGTCGCCACAATCGCCTTTAGGGGAGTTGTTTGTGGGGAAGAAGGTTCAAGAAATCGTTATTTTTAATAAGGTTAGCTACAAAATCGGCTCAATTTTTTAGTAAATAGTGTTTTTTGAACACAGATGAAAGAAATAAAAGAAATTTAAATTCTTAAGAAAAGAAAATTATTTTTTCAATTATTCAAATTATTAAAATCTGTGTTCAACCTTTTAATAATTGAATTGAGATCTTGAATAGTATTTCGATTATAATTTATTACCAAATGTCCTCTAATAGTTATTTTTAGTTATAATCT
>NZ_JBILTE010000193.1:0-4832 GCF_044371705.1 Flavobacterium sp.
AACATTAGAGCCTTTAGCTTCTGCAGATGCCGTTTTAAGTCAAGAAGAAAAAGAAGCCGGTGTGGCTTTGATCGATATAGGTGGCGGTACAACCGATTTAGCCATTTTTAAAGATGGAATTATTCGTCATACAGCAGTAATTCCTTTTGGAGGAAATATCATTACTGAAGACATAAAGGAGGGTTGTTCAATTATTGAAAAACAGGCCGAATTACTAAAAGTAAAATTTGGATCAGCTTGGCCCGGAGAAAATAGAGACAATGAAATTGTTTCTATCCCCGGATTGAGAGGTCGTGAACCAAAAGAGATTTCGCTTAAAAACCTTTCTAAAATAATCAATGCTCGTGTGGTTGAGATTATTGAGCAGGTGTTTGCCGAAATTAAAGCCTATGGTCACGAAGATCCACGACGCAAATTAATTGCCGGAATTGTTTTAACAGGCGGTGGTGCTCAGTTAAAGCACATCAAGCAATTGGTGGAATATATTACCGGTATGGATACGCGTATTGGTTATCCAAACGAACATTTGGCTGGAAATTCAAGCGAAGAAATATCTAGTCCGTTATACGCCACTGCCGTTGGATTAGTAATGAACAGTATAGCTAATAACTCGCAAAGTGCAGTAAAAGTTAGTGAATTACCAGCGGAAAAAGTAGAAGCAAAAGTTCAGGAACCTGCAATTCAAGCCCCGATTGTCGAAGTTCCAAAAGCGGAAGAAGCTCCTGAAACTACCGAAGGAAAAATTAAAAGATCTTTTTTAGATCGTTATGTTGAAAAAATTAAAGAATTTTTAGATAATGCAGAGTAGCCTACGCTCTGAATTAGCTCGTATTAGTAAAATGCAAAACCAAGTATTATGATAAGCAACTCAGATTTTGGAAGTATTGCGTTTGATTTACCGAAAAATCAATCAAATGTAATAAAAGTTATTGGTGTAGGTGGTGGTGGTAGTAATGCCATTAACCATATGTTTAAACAGGGGATTAAGGGAGTAGACTTCGTGGTTTGTAATACCGACTCACAGGCACTTCAAAACAGTCCGGTTCCTATTAAAATTCAATTGGGAGTCAACTTGACTGAAGGTCTTGGTGCCGGAGCAAATCCGGAAGTAGGACAACAATCTGCGATGGAAAGCATGGATGATATTGAAAAAATGTTAGACAGCAATACCAAAATGATTTTTATTACTGCTGGAATGGGCGGTGGTACCGGTACAGGTGCAGCTCCCGTGATTGCGCAAATGGCAAGAGAGAAAGACATTCTTACCGTTGGAATCGTAACTATTCCTTTTCAATTTGAAGGAAAAGTCCGTTCAGAACAAGCAATGTCGGGTGTGGAACGATTGAGAAAACAAGTGGATTCTTTAATTGTTATCAACAACAATAAATTAAGAGAAGTATATGGCAATCTGGGTTTTAAAGCCGGGTTTTCAAAAGCTGATGAAGTTTTAGCTACTGCGTCCAGAGGAATTGCAGAAGTTATTACGCATCACTATACTCAAAATATCGATTTAAAAGATGCGAAGACCGTATTGTCTAATAGCGGAACAGCTATTATGGGATCGTCTAAAGCAGAAGGAGAGAATAGAGCCAAAGAAGCAATTATCGGAGCTTTGGATTCTCCATTGTTGAATGACAATAAAATTGCAGGTGCTAAAAACGTATTGTTGCTTATCGTTTCGGGCTCTTCTGAAATTACTATTGATGAGATTGGAGAAATTAACGACCATATCCAAGCAGAAGCTGGATACAATGCCAATATTATTATGGGTGTTGGTGAAGATGAAACACTTGGTGACTCTATCGCTGTAACAATTATAGCTACGGGGTTTAATGTTGAACAACAAAAAGAAATTGTCAACGCAGAGCCAAAGAAAATAATTCATTCGTTAGACGATAACCAAACGGCTACAATGGACTTGTCAAACAAATCCATGGGGCCAATAGTTGATTTCGCCTTAGAAAAGGAAACTAGTAAAGCGGAAGAGAAAATTGTGTTTGAATTGGTAGACGAAATGACAGTTACACAGCCTACTGTTGTTTCCGACTTGATTCAGACTACAGCAGCCATTAAAAATATAGACACAGTTTTTGAAATTGTTTCACCGCTTTCAGAAAACCACCTTTTTTCCACCACACCAGAAATTAGAGAAATTATTGTGAAGGATCCGGAATTTGTAATTGTTGAAAAAGAACAAATTTCATTCAGTTTTGACTTGCTTACAGTTGCTGCTGAAGTTCCAACGCAACAAAACACCATCCTTTTTGACCTCAATCCTACCGCTACTAATGAAATTAAGGTACACGAACCTGTACAAGTGATTCCGATGACCGAATTAAATGAATCGGGAGTTATTCGTTATTCTTTGGAGGAATACATGGAAGTGGAACAAGAATTAATCAGTTCAAAACCTGCAGTTCATGTGGTTGAAGAACCCCTTAATGAAGAATTAAACATTACAATGAAGCAAGTGGAACCTATGCAGAATAAATTTTCTGACAATCACGAACCTATCAACCCTTTGGAAATGAGTATCGATGAGTCATTGAAACTCCGAGCAGATGAAAGAAGAAAAAAATTAAAAGAGTTTAATTATAAATTTCACAGCAATTCTTCTCGATTAGAGGAGCTTGAAAAAGAACCGGCTTACAAAAGAATGGGATTGGATTTGCAAAATCCGTCAGCAACCAATAATCAGTCTAGAATGTCATTAGGAACAGATAGCAACGACGATATTCAGTTGCGATCAAACAATTCGTTTCTGCATGATAATGTAGATTAATTCACTCTAACAACCTTTATCTCACCCGAAAATTATAGTTAATTTTCGGGTTATTTTTTTTACCTTCGCATCAGATTTTACAAAAGGAATTTTAAGAGTTTAGGGAAGTGTTTTAATTGAAGTCTATCACTAGTTAATTAAATTTTACCATGAGTTTACAAGTTCAAATCAATGAGGAGATCAAAAATGCGATGCGTGCGAAGGATACTTTAGCATTGGAGTCATTACGAGCCGTTAAGTCAGCTATTTTACTAGCATTGACCGAAGGTGGTGCTAAGGATGAATTAGCTCAGGAAGATGAGATAAAGTTGTTACAACGTTTGGTGAAACAACGAAAAGATAGTGCGGCGATTTATGTGCAACAAAACCGTCCCGATTTGGCTGAACCGGAGCTACAACAAGCAGAAATTATTGAAAAATTTCTTCCTAAACAACTATCAGAAGCAGAAGTAGAAGCTGCTGTATCCCAATTAATTGCAGACAACGGATTTGCAGGAATGGCTTCGATGGGTCAATTAATGGGAATGGCTTCTAAACAATTAGCGGGAAGTGCTGATGGTAAAACAATTGCTACAATTGTAAAAAAACTTTTAGCATAAGAGAATTTATTGTAGATTCGCACTCCTGAATAAAAACATTGGCCTCGTAGTTCAACTGAATAGAATATCAGATTTCGGCTCTGAGGGTTACAGGTTTGAATCCTGTCGAGGTCACGAATAAATACTAGAATAAGAAAAAACGCCAAGCTTGCTTGAGCGTTTTTTTGTTTTTAGTATTTTCAAAGCGGAGCTTTGAGGGATCACCGGAGGTAATCCTGTCCAAGCTTGCTTGAGAATTTTATTTCTCTCGTTAGTTTTTCAATCCCTAAACTTCGCGATTAATTTGAAGTTTATTTTGAAGGTAAATTCATTGAAATCATGAGTCATCTTGCTTCTTTGTCGGAGTTAAATCAATGTTATATTTGGAAAGATTTGAATGCTACTTTTCAATTCTGTTTTAAATCAGTATATTTCCATTCTATAACTCAAAATTCTACTATGGCAGTTATATTTATTATTATTTTTTTCCTTTTAGCACTAATAATAGCACTTTTTTCGGCAATTGTTTTGAATACGATTGAACATTATTATCTGATGATTTTCAATAGGCCAATTTATGTTCATTTTTATATTTCACAAAATCAATTGTCTGATTCGCAGCGACTATTATTGGCAAATAGAATAGAATTTTATGTTGCACTTTCCGAGCAAAGAAAAAAATATTTCGAGCATCGCGTGGCTACTTTTATCGGTAGTTATCAATTTATTCCAAAAGAAGATTTAGTTGTATCCGATGAAATGAAAGTAATGATTGCTGCAACAGCCGTTAAATTAACATTTGGAATGCGAAAATACATCATTGATGTTTTTGATAAAATTATCATCTATCCTGAGTCGTATTATTCAACAGTAAACGATGCATGGCATAAAGGGGAATTTAATCCGAGAATGAAAGCAATTGTTTTTTCATGGAAAGATTTTTTAGAAGGCTATGACTACTCAAATGACAATTTGAATTTAGGGTTGCATGAGTTTGCTCACGCAATTCATCTGCATGGGTTAAAGAATTCCGATGTAAGTTCGCTTCAATTTGCTAAAATGTACGTGCAAATTAGAGATTATATTGAAAATCCCGAAGTTGCTGCAAAATTGATTGCTTCAGATTACTTTAGAATATATGCCTATACCAATCATTTTGAATTTATAGCCGTTATTTTAGAGCATTTCTTTGAAACGCCACTTCAATTTCAAGCGGAACATCCGGAGCTTTTTGAAAAAGTAAGAAAAATGATTAACTTTTAATCTGCACTTAATATACAAAAATTTTAATAAAAAGATGCTGATTTTAGTCATTTAAACACACTAAAAATTGGTGCAACTTTGCTGAATAATCAAATTCTCTTTGTCATGAAACAAAAGGTGCCCGTGTCAACAATAATGACCAAGAATGTAATTAAGTTGAATCTTACAGATGATTTAACCAAGGCAGAAATGTTATTCAAAAAACATCA
>NZ_JBILTE010000041.1:0-16407 GCF_044371705.1 Flavobacterium sp.
CATTTCTTCTAAAATAATTTTGCTAAATTTGATAACACATTCTTAACATTGCATTGAAATAATTGATAGACTTTTGCAGAATATTATACCAAAAATAGAATGGATCAAATTTATGTTATAATGCTTATAGCATTGGCAATTCTTGCAATTACTGACTTGATGGTAGGTGTAAGTAATGATGCTGTAAACTTCTTAAATTCTGCTATTGGTTCCAAGGCAGTTTCTTTTAAAACAATTATGATTGTTGCAAGTATTGGGGTTGCTGTTGGAGCTTTGTATTCCAATGGAATGATGGAAATTGCCAGAAATGGTATTTTTACTCCAAGCATGTTCAGTTTTAACGACGTTATTATCATCTTTTTGGCGGTGATGATCACCGATGTTTTATTACTGGATGTTTTTAATACTTTAGGATTACCAACTTCTACAACCGTTTCTGTTATTTTCTCTTTATTGGGAGCCTCTTTGGCTTTAGCTATGTATAAAGTATACGTTTCAGACGAAGGGTTAGATAGTTTAGGAGCTTATATTAATACTAAAAAAGCATCTGAAATTGTATACAGTATTTTATTGTCTGTCGTGCTCTCATTTGGTTTGGGAACATTGGTTCAATATGTTTCCCGACTGATATTTACTTTTCATGTAGATAAAAGATACAAATATGTTGGTGCTTTATTTGGTGGTTTTGCCATGACAGCAATCACATTTTTTATTCTGGTAAAAGGGTTAAAGGAAATCACATTTGTGCCTGATGTTGTTAAAGATTTTATTAAAGACAGTCCGTTTACCATTATTGGTTATTCATTGTTGCTGTGGACCATTGTTTGTCAGGTTTTAATGAGTGTAATTAAATATAATATTTTTAAATTTATCATAATCGTCGGAACATTTGGTTTGGCATTGGCATTTGCCGGAAACGATTTAGTAAATTTTATTGGTGTCCCAATTGCGGCTTATCAAGCTTATGGGATGTATATTGAACCAGGCCAAAATCTTGACGCCACACAGTTTATGATGTCAGGTTTAGAGCAGGAAAATTTGCCAGCTCCATTCATTTTCTTGGCATTGGCAGGTGCGGTGATGGTATTTACATTGTGGACCTCAAAAAAAGCGAGAACGGTTATTGAAACCGAACAAAACTTATCTCGTCAAGGTGATGGAAATGAAAAATACAACGCCAATCCACTTTCAAGAAACTTGGTACGGGCGATGATTTATATTGGGAATGGAATTAGTTTTATCGTTCCAAAATCATTACAGGCTAAGTTAGATGCACAATTTGTGCAACCGGAAGTAAAAGGTAAAAGAGACAGTCAGCCTATGTTTGACGTTGTTAGAGCTTCTGTAAATTTAGTGGTGGCTTCTGTATTAATCTCCATTGGTACTTCAATGAAGTTGCCTCTTTCTACTACTTATGTTACCTTTATGGTTGCCATGGGTTCGTCTTTTGCCGACAGGGCTTGGGACAGAGAAAGTGCGGTTTTTCGAGTAGCAGGCGTTTTTAATGTCATAGGAGGTTGGTTTGTTACTGCTATTGCAGCCTTTTTGTCTTCTGCAATTATTGCTTACATACTATTTATAGGTGAGGTTTATGCATTCTTTGCTTTTATGATTGTAGTGGCTATTTTCTTTTACAGAAGTAACCAATTGCACAAAAGAAAATTAAAAGCAGACGAAGAGTTTAGAAAATTGAAAAGAGAAGATATCGTTACCATTAACGAAATAATTTTGGAAAGTTCTTCTCAGATTTCAAGAGTAATTGGTGCAACCAATAGAGTGTATACCGATGTAATTGAAAACTTAGGACTTCAAGATCTATCCAAGCTTAAAGAGAATAGAAAATCTCTGAAGAAGTTAGAAAAAGAAGTAGATGAATTGAAAAGCAATGTCTATTATTTCATCAAAAATTTGGATGAAACATCGGTAGAGGCAAGTAAGTTTTATGTCATGATATTGGGTTATTTGCAAGACATGATTCAGTCATTAGAGTTTATTACTCAAAACAGTTATTCCCACATCAACAATAATCACAAACAACTTAAATTTAATCAAATTAGAGATTTAAAGAGTGTGGATGCACAAATGATGAAAATGTTTGACAAGATTGAAGTGATTTTTGTCAATAAAAATTTTGATAAATTAGATGAAATTCTTGTTGAGAAAGAACAATTATTACATTCAATTACTGATTTAATTCAAAAGCAAATTGTTCGTATCAGGACGATAGAAACCAGTCCGAAAAACAGTAAATTATATTTTGGTTTGTTGTTAGAAACGAATGATTTAATAAAATCTACGATGAGTTTATTAGAATTGTTTAAAGAATTTAATTTGCATGTAAAGAACAAGAAATAGAAAAGGTCAACTTTATTATAAAACAAAAAGGCTATCAAATTGATAGCCTTTTGTTGTTTAAAATCCTCTAAAATTATGTCCCTACGTTAGTTTTCTCAGGTACAGAAGTAACATTTGATACCTTATAATCGTCCGAAATATTTTGAACGGTTTGCACCATAATTTCCGGTGTTTGTTTGTTGGCGTCGTATGTAATCGTAGCCGTTTTGCCTGCAAAGTCTACTTTGGCATCTTGTACGCCTTCCAATTTTGCTAATTTCTTTTGAATAACTCCGGCACAACCTACTTCGCAATGCATTCCTTCAATCGAAAAAGAAGCAGTTGCTAATTGAGCGGGTTGGTCTTGTGTTTGTTCTGTTGTAACTGTTGCTTCTTCTTTTGGATTTTCATTTTTACAGCTGACCATTACAATTGAAGTTAGTGCAATAGCAGCAATCATTTTGTTGATTTTCATATGTTTTTATTTTAAAATTATACTTTTCTGAACTACTCATAAGTAAGTACAAAAATAACATAAATTTCACTTTTTTATTGCGAAAATTAACGCAGTTTTGTGACGTCAAATTTTATCATGGAAAACAAGAATCTTCGGTTTGTTTATTTAGTTATACTCGCTTTGGTTTGGGGCAGTTCCTTCATATTAATTAAAAGAGGGCTAACCGGACTAACACCTTTTCAATTAGGTTCATTGCGAATGATTTTTGCCGCTGTTTTTTTATTGATTATTGGGTTTAATAGTATTAAGAAAATTCAACTTCGGCACTGGAAATATTTGGCTTTAACAGCTAGCTGTGGCACTTTTTTTCCGGTTTATTTGTTTTCATATGCTCAAACGGAAATAAGCAGCTCCGTGAGTGCTATTTTAAATTCGCTCACGCCACTGCATGCTTTATTGCTGGGTATTCTGATTTATAAAATAGATTTTCAACGACGTCAAATTTATGGCGTTATAATCGGATTAATTGGAAGTGCCTTATTAGTATTGAATGGAGCGGCCAATCATCCGGAACAAAATTACAATTATGCGATTTTATTAATTATTGCATCGGTACTGTATGCCTTGAATGTCAATTTTATAAAAATATATTTATCCGATTTGAGTCCATTGAGCATTACTACCGGTAATTTTTTAGTAATGATTATACCTGCTTTTATTGTTTTATATTTTTCCGGTTTTTTTGAAGCTGTGCAATTGCAGGAAACGCAAGATGTTATTGGGTATATCGTAGTTTTAGGAGTAGTTGGTACAGCACTCGCCAATATTTTATTTTATCAATTGATAAAAATATCTTCGCCGGTTTTTGCTTCTTCGGTTACTTATTTGATTCCTATTGTTGCCTTTTTATGGGGATTGGTAGATAATGAAAGCCTTACGCTTATTCAGCTTTTAGGAGCTTGTATTATCATGTTTGGCGTTTATTTATCGGCTAAAAAGTAATTTTGAATTTTTGAACACGGATTTTAAAAATCTAAGAAATCTAAAAAATTAATAAGACTATATTTTTCCAATTTCCTCAATTTTATTAATCTGTGTTCCATCAAGATTTTGTGATAGGTAATTTTTTAACACAGATTTTTGAACTCTAAGATATTTTAAAGATTATAGACGGTTCGTATTCTTCAGATTTCTCTAATTTTACTAATCGGTGTTCCTATAACCGACAACTGACAATAATTTGAAATAAAAAAAAGACTGTCATGGCTGACAGTCTTTCAATTATTTTGAAGTTAGTGATTATTTAAAATCAGCGTCAGTAACACCTTCGTTTACTTTTATTTCGTCCATTTTGATGTTTAATTCAAAACCTACATTCATGATGGTATTGAATGGAACTTTTACACCTTTTACATCTCTGTAATCTTTGTAGTTTGTAGTGCTATCTCCTTGTGGAGTCGAAGTAACATCGGCTACTTTTAACCCTGATTTCACATCAAAATAACTGGTTTTTTTACCATCTACAATCGCATAAGCATCCGCTCCGTCAATTGTTTCAATTCCTTTTAAAACAACGCCCGTTTTTGTTGCCATTGTCAATTCAGGAAATGGATGTGCACCAGCTTTCATGTCTTCCAACATTTCACCTTGTAATTCCATTTTTTGCCCTTGTTGAGCCATGTAGCCTGTGTTTCCGTTGACTACTTGTTTCATTACGCTCATGGATCCCATTGCTAATTCAATTGCTAATTTACCACTAGCATCTACCTTACTTGTATACGTAATAGGTCCCGGAGCTCCAGGAACAGTTGTAGTTCCTTTGGAAGCTATTGTTTTAACAGTTGAAACATTCGTTTGACCACCCACTGCATTGATGTAATTATCTAAAACAGTTTTTACTGTAACACCCGCTGGAATGTCTTTTTTAATCACCGGTTTTTCAACTTGATTAGCATATTTGTCATAGTAAGTCATAGGCATTTTTAATGCTTCTAATCCGGCTAAAACATCGGTGGCTTTTCCAACAATTACGATTCGTAAATTTTGGTCAAGGAAGTATTTTTGCGATACTCTTAAAATATCATCTGCAGTTACCGCATTGATATTTTGGATATAGTTTTCATAGAAATCAGCAGGAAGATTTTGCGTTCTACTTTGTAAAGCATAACGAGCAACAGTAGTTGGTTTTTCAATTTGCATTACAAAGTTTCCGATATAGCCTGCTTTTACATTTTTCAAAACATCATCCGTTACTTTTTCAGTTCTGATTCTTTTGATTTCTTTCATGAATTCTACTACAGCACTGTCAGTAACCGCATTTCTCACTTGCGTGGATGCTCTGAAATTGGTAGTGTATTTGCTTCCTCGAATACTTGAACGAGCACCGTATGTCCAACCATTAGCTTCTCTTAAATTCATGTTTAAGTAGCTATTGAAATCACCTCCCAAGATTTGATTTGCTAAAATAACAGCAAAATAATCGGCGTCGGTCATTTTTAATTTCACAATGTTGTTAATCGAAATTTCCGATTGAACTGCGTTGGGAGCATCTATAAAATTAATTTGAGTCTTAGCAACATCCGTTGGATCAACAATAGTTTGTGCAGGAACAGTTCCTTTGCCCCATTTTGAGAAAAGTTTCGTAACTGATTTCTTTACCTCTTTAAATTTAACGTCTCCAACAACAACTAAATATGCATTTCCCGGTTTAAAGTAGGTGGAATAATTATTAGTAACATCTGCAAGTGTTATTGCATTGATAGTTTCTTCGGTAACAAATTCTCCATTAGGATGTGATTTCCCATAAGTTAAAGCTTCTTCTACACGACGTGCAATGGAAGGAACACTTTTTTCTTGCGATTTTAATCCTTCAAGAAAACGTTCTTTTTCTTTGTCAAATTGCTCTTGTGTAAACAATGGGTTCAAAGCTCCATCGGCCATTAATTCTAAAATTCTCTTAGAATATTTAGATAAGCCGCTAGCAAAAGCACCATTAGAACTGAAGTTGATAGAAGCACCTAAAAAGTCTGTTTCTTCGTTAAAAGCCTCTTTTGAAATAGTTTTTGTTCCATTACCCATGATGCTACTGGTCATGTCTGAAACTCCTTTTTTCACTCCTTCCGCATACGGTGGGTTGTCAATTGTTAAACTATAGGAAACTCTTGGAAGTTTATTGTTTTCTACGACCAAAACTTTTAATCCGTTTGATAATTCAAAACTCTGTGGTTTTCCGATGTTAATTTTCGGAGCCGGTCCCGGTTTTGGTTGAGGTCTGTCTTGTGCTTGCATAGTAAATGTTAATAACAAGCTCGATAATAATATGGCTATTTTTTTCATGATATCTTCTTAGTTTTGAGCTTTATCAGATTTTGGGGCATAGTCCAAAATTAGACGTTGGTTGGGGTTCAGGTATTTTTTTGCAACATCTCTAATCTCTTCACGAGTAATTGAACGGTACACTTGAATTTCGGTATTGATTAAGTTTACATCACCATATAGCATGTAATACGTTGCCAAATTATCTGCAATTCCCTCTACAGAAGCATTGCTGTTTACGTACTGATTTTCAAAAATGTTTTGCAATTTTTGATATTCTTTTTCAGAAATTAATTCTGTTTGTAAACGAACGATTTCTTCATCAACTTCTTTAATTAAACTTTCAGGTGTATTTTCGCCCATTGGAAGTCCGTAGATAATATACATACCGTAATCTTCTTGGCTATAGTTGAAGGCTCCAATTTGCAGAGCCATTTTTTTGTCGTCCACTATTTTTTTGTATAATCTTGAACTTTTACCATCTGATAACAAAGTAGAAATCAAGTCCAATACTTTTGAATCACGCGTTTTATTTGAAGGCGTTCTATACGAAGCGGCAACCATTGGTATTTGAATGTTTGGATCTTCATAACGTGCTCTGATTGTTTGAGTGATCGGAGCTTCTTCAAATTTTTGACGAGTTACAGGAGCTCCTTTTGGAATGGAGCCGAAATATTTTTCAATCCAAATTTTTGTCTGTGCGATGTCTAACTGACCTGCAACTACTAAAACAGCATTATTTGGCACATAGAATTTTTTGTTGAATGCTTGAAATTCTTCCAAAGTTGCAGCATCTAAATGTTCCATTTCACCAATCGTTGTCCAACGATACGGGTGATTGGTAAACATGTTCTTTTTAATTTCTGCAATTAAATTTCCGTAAGGCTGATTGTCTACACGAAGACGTTTTTCTTCCTTTACTACTTCATTCTGAGTATCAACACCAATTTGATTAATTACTGGGTGCATTAAACGTTCAGATTCCATCCATAAACCTAATTCCAGATTATTTGAAGGGAAAATTTCGTAGTAGTACGTTCGGTCATCAGTAGTATTAGCGTTATTGGTTCCGCCGTTTCCGGTTACAATTTTAAACCATTCACCACGTCCAATATTCTGCGTACCTTCGAATAATAAATGTTCAAAAAAGTGAGCAAAACCTGTACGTTCCGGATTTTCATCTTTTGAACCAACATGGTACATGACCGATGTGATAACAACAGGGGCCGAATTATCCTGATGTAAGATTACGTGCATACCATTATTGAGGGTATACTCTTCAAAGGCCACTTTTTGAGCGGAAACTGTTCCTCCAACCATAAGTAGTGTGCTTAAAGCTATTAATGATTTTTTCATAAAAACTATTGATTAATTTTTTCGTTATAATAGGTATGCAATTTCGTAAATTTGTTACACTTTACCTCATTTTTTTACAAAATAGTAAGGCTGAGCCATTTAAGTTTTAAAAATTTCAATATATTTTTATTCATTGAGTTGTATGATTGATAATAAGTTGTATATTTGCAACCTTAAAAAATTTAACTAAAACATATTGTTATGTACGCAATCGTAGAGATAGCAGGGCAACAATTCAAAGTTAGCAAAGACCAAAGAGTATTTGTTCACCGTTTAGCAGCAGAAGAAGGAAACAAAGTTTCTTTTGACAAAGTGATGTTATTAGACGATAATGGAACAGTTACTATAGGCGCCCCCGCTATAGAAGGTGCTTCAATAGAAGCCAAAGTGATTCAACACTTAAAAGGTGATAAAGTAATCGTTTTCAAAAAGAAAAGAAGAAAAGGTTACAAAAAGAAAAACGGACACAGACAGTCATTTACGCAAATTGTTGTTGAAGGGATTTTAACTTCTGCACCAAAAAAAGCGGCTGCAAAATCTGAAACGCCAAAAGCTGCAAAAGTTCCAAAAGTTGCTGACGATTTAACTCTTATTGAAGGAGTTGGACCTGTTGCTGCTGAAGTTCTTGTTGCTGCCGGAATTACTACTTTTGCAAAATTGGCTAAAGCTAGTGCAAATGATGTAAAAACTATTTTGGAAACATCAGAAGCTAAAGTGTCACATTTAGATCCAACTACTTGGGCTCAACAAGCAAAATTAGCTGCTGCTGGTAAAATGGATGAATTGAAAAATTTACAAGATGAATTAAATGGCGGTAGAGCTGTTTAATTTTAATATTAACTTATAAAAGGTAAACATCATGGCTCACAAGAAAGGTGTCGGTAGTTCCAAGAATGGTAGAGAATCAGAATCGAAACGTTTAGGCGTTAAGATTTATGGTGGTCAAGCAGCTATTGCAGGAAACATCATTGTAAGACAAAGAGGTTCTAAACATAATCCGGGTGAAAACGTTTACATGGGCAAAGATCATACTTTACATGCAAAAGTTGACGGTGTTGTTAAGTTTCAGAAAAAAGTAGATAACAAATCATTTGTATCTATTATTCCTTTTGAAGCATAATTAGAAGCTACATAGAATATAAAACCCATTTCGCGAGAAATGGGTTTTTTTGTTTTTAGATCATAGGTAAATCATTGGTGTTTTCGTAAATGTAAAAACCCTCACTTTTCAGCAAGGGTAATTTTTATTTCAAAATAAAGCCTTAATATTCTAGTCTTAATACTAGTATCTATAATATTCCGGTTTGTAAGGTCCTTGAACATCTACTCCAATATAAGCAGCTTGTTCGTTATTTAATGTTTCCAATTCAACGCCTAATTTAGCCAAGTGTAAAGCTGCTACTTTTTCATCTAAATGTTTCGGTAACATATACACTTGGTTTTTGTAATTAGCCGAGTTGTTCCACAATTCTATTTGAGCCAACGTTTGATTGGTAAATGAATTGCTCATTACAAAACTTGGGTGACCTGTAGCACAACCTAAGTTAACCAAACGACCTTCGGCTAAAATAATGATATCATTTCCATTGATGGTATATTTATCAACTTGTGGTTTGATTTCAATTTTTGATGCTCCGTGGTTATCATTTAACCAAGCCATGTCGATTTCGTTATCAAAGTGACCAATATTACAAACAATCGTTTTATCTTTCATTTGTTCAAAATGTCTTCCAATTACGATGTCTTTGTTTCCGGTTGTAGTGATCACAATATCAGCAGTTTTAATAACAGTATCTAATTTTTTCACTTCAAAACCGTCCATTGCTGCTTGTAAAGCACAAATAGGGTCAATTTCAGTAACAGTTACAATAGAACCTGCGCCTCTAAAGGAAGCCGCTGTTCCTTTTCCAACATCACCATATCCACAAACAATAACTCTTTTTCCGGCTAACATGATATCTGTTGCACGACGAACCGCATCAACAGCAGATTCTTTACAACCGTATTTGTTGTCGAATTTTGATTTTGTAACAGAGTCGTTTACGTTAATTGCAGGCATGTGCAACGTTCCGTTTTTCATACGTTCGTACAAACGGTGAACACCGGTAGTTGTTTCTTCTGAAAGACCTCTGATTCCCGAAATTAATTCAGGATATTTATCAAAAACCATGTTGGTTAAATCACCACCGTCATCTAAAATCATGTTCAACGGTTGTCTGTCCTCACCAAAGAATAATGTTTGCTCGATACACCAGTCAAAATCCACTTCATTCAATCCTTTCCAAGCATATACTTGAATTCCTTCGGCAGCAATAGCAGCAGCAGCATGATCTTGCGTAGAGAAAATGTTGCAAGAACTCCAGGTAACTTCAGCTCCTAACGCAATTAAAGTTTCAATTAAAACAGCCGTTTGAATGGTCATGTGCAAACATCCTGCAATTCGAGCACCTTTTAATGGTTGGCTGTCTCCGTATTCTTCACGAAGTGCCATTAAGCCCGGCATTTCTGCTTCGGCCAATTCAATTTCTTTTCTTCCCCAAGCGGCCAATGAAATATCTTTCACTTTGAACGCAACGTAAGGTAATGTTTGTGTACTCATTTATAAAATAGTTATATTAGCTAAAAATTTTTTGCAAATCTACGGAATAGCTAAGGGAATTAAAAACCTTTTTGTGTTTTTTATGATTTGTTTAGTTCACTAAAGTTTTGAATTACAATTTGATATCACACATTTTTTCATGCCTCTTTATCAAAAAATTTCGGTTGACAGCAATTCTGTTATTTTAATTTGGAAAATAGCAGAATCATTTAACAACTTATTTCGAGCCGTAGTTTTAAAAGACAATTCGTTAGCCCGCTTGGAAGGAATGAAATCTGAAAGTCATCAAAAAGGATTTTTAGCGGTTCGAATGTTGTTGCAAGAAGCCGGATATACCGATTTTGATTTGTATTATGACGAATTTGGTAAACCGCATTTGAAAGACAACAAAAACATTTCAATTTCACATTCCTATGATTTTTCAGTTGTCATGTTGTCGGATAAAAATATTGGAATTGACTTAGAATTACGGCGTGATTTAATAAAAAAAATTGCCCGAAAGTTTGCCGCTGAAGCATTTGTGTATGAATGTGAAAATAATTCAGCAGAATTTATTAGTAAACTAACAGTAGTTTGGGGAATAAAGGAAGCTGTTTTTAAAGTTAGAAACGAAGTAGGAATTAGCTTTAAAGACCATATTTTTACCAAACCTTTTGAAATAAATCATTCAAAAACTACAGCCTTACTAGACTTTATTGATACTAAACAAGAATTTATGGTCCATTTTGCGGAAATCGAAAACTATACCCTAGTTTGGCTATGGGAAATGAATTCATGAAAAAAATTTATCAAGACATCGTTCTGGCAAAAACTGAGAACCGAAAATTGTTGGCTATTTTACTCGATCCTGATCAAATGGATTATGATCAATTACATTTGCTGAAAGATAAAATTAAACTATCGCCGGCTACACATATTTTAGTAGGTGGAAGTATCGTTGTATCGGATAAAGTAGATTTCTTGATTCAGTTTTTGAAAGAAACATTGGTGCTTCCGATTATACTTTTCCCGGGGAATCCGTCGCAAATATCAAAGTATGCCGATGGAATTTTGTTTTTAAGTTTACTATCCGGTAGAAATCCGGATTATTTAATTGAACATCAAGTAAATGCAGTTCCGTTTTTAAGAAATACAGCTTTAGAAATTATCCCAACAGGCTATCTTTTAATTGATGGAGGAAGGCAAACAGCAGTTGAGCGAGTGAGTAAGACCAAACCTTTAGACAGAAATAATACCGAATACATTTGTCACACAGCAAAAGCCGGAGAATTTTTAGGGAAAAAATTAATTTATTTAGAAGCTGGTAGTGGAGCTAAACTATCGGTTCCTTGGGAAGTAGTCAAAGCAGTCTCCAACACTATTTCAATTCCTTTGATTGTTGGAGGAGGTATCCGAACACAAAAAGGGATTCAAGAAGCGTACGATTCAGGTGCTGATATGGTTGTTATAGGAACAGCTTTTGAACAAAACATTGATTTCTTCAATAATGATTGAACTTTTTTTCTCGCAATATAAAGAGTATTCTAATCTGGACATTTTTTTAGAAATTGTCGCAGTTTTGTTTGGTTTAGCCAGTGTATGGTTTGCCAGAAAAGACAACATTTTGGTATTCCCAACCGGAATTGTAAGTACCGTAATTTATATTTATTTATTATGGAAATGGCAACTATTCGGCGACATGTCTATAAATTTTTACTACACTGTTATGAGTTTTTACGGCTGGTACCATTGGACAAGAAAAGAAGGGACCACCGATTTATATCCAATTGCCCGTATTACTATAAGTGAGACAATATGGGCCTTTTTTATCTTTGCAGTAACGCTATTTTTTGTAGTGTGTATTTACGATTTTTTTGATAAATTTACACAATGGTCCAGTTATGTTGATACACTAACTACCGGTTTCTTTTTTGTTGGCATGTGGCTCATGGCTAAACGAAAAATTGAACATTGGATTTTTTGGATTATTGGTGACGTACTATCAGTTCCTTTATATTATTTCAAAGGATATACGTTCACTAGTTTACAATATTTAATTTTTACAATCATAGCCATTTTTGGTTACATCGAATGGAAGAAAACCTTAAACAATTCCACACAAGTCTAATAAAAATTACCTTATACGGACCCGAATGTACAGGTAAAACCACATTGGCTGAACAATTAGCTGAACATTACCAAACTGTTTGGACGCCTGAGTATGCTCGCGAGTATCTGCAAGAGAAATGGAATCAAACAAAGCAGATTTGTACCCAGCAAGATTTACTTCCCATTGCAATTGGACAGACACGACTGGAAAATGAGTCGCTTATTAACGCCAACGGTATTTTGTTTAGCGACACCAATTTATTGGTTACCAAGGTTTTTTCAGACATGTATTACGGCAATTGTGAAAAGGCTTTGCAAAAAGCAGCAAAAAAGCATAAGTACGATTTATTTTTTTTAACCGATATTGATATTCCTTGGGAAAAAGACGACTTAAGAGACCGACCTCAAAATCGCGAACAAACCTTAGCCATTTTTGAACAGGCTTTAATTGATTATAACAAACCTTACGTCAAACTTTCGGGAAATAAAGAACGTAGATTTCACAAAGCAGTTACGATAATTGACGAGTTAATTCGTGCAAAAAACCTTGGATTTAATTCATTTGATTTAATTCAGCTTCAGAACCATCAAATTAAATTGGAAGCGGTTGAAAAACAAATTTCCTTTATGAAAAAGGGTATTCACTTTGCCGATCTAAATCGAATAGCGACTATAAATGATGGTATTCAAACGATTACTCCCGAACAAGCTTTGTTTTTTTCTAATCTTTATGATGAAAAGAAAGAACAATTGAAATTGAAGAAATTTGTGCCTGCTTCAGGAGCTGCAAGTCGAATGTTTAAGTTTTTAAATGAGTTTTTAAATGAGTTTAAAAATGGCGAAGAAAGTATCAATGCTTACATTAATCGCAAAAAAGCAAGAAATTTATCATTGTTTTTAATCGGTAAAGAAAAGTTGCCCTTTTATCAAGAAATTTATACAGCGACCAAACAATTGCACGCCGATTATGATCAATTAAGCAGAGACACTAAAGACTATTTGTTCATCAAAACCATGCTGTCTAAAAGTCACTTTGATTATGCAAATAAACCTAAAGGGGTTTTGCCTTTTCATAAATATGTAGATCATATAGCTACACCTATTGAAGAACATTTAAATGAAGCAATTTATTATGCTTCTTCTAAAGTAAAAGCTCATGTACATTTTACTGTTTCTGCCGAACATTTGTCTAGCTTTGAAGATACAGTAGCTTTAGTCAAAACCAAAATTGAACAAGAAAGCGGAATAGAAATTTCTGTTAACTATTCCTTTCAAAATCAATCCACCGACAGTGTATCCGTCAATCTTGCAAACGAACCCTATCGTGATGATAACAACCAGCTACTATTTAGACCGGGCGGACATGGGGCTTTAATTGAAAATCTAAATGTTTTGGATGCCGATTTGGTTTTTATTAAAAACATTGACAATGTACTTCAAAATCATAAGGACATGATTGCTTTGTATAAAAAGGCTTTGGCAGGCATTTTATTGGAGAAACAGCATAAAATTTTCTACTATTTAAAACAACTTGAAACGGATGTTGTTGCCAAAGAAATGATTTCGGAAGTGGTTTCTTTTATCAAAATTCATTTGAATACTTCCATCATTGAAGAGTATTCGAAATATACCAAAGAAAACAAAATTGAATACCTGCAAATGATTTTGAACCGACCCATTCGTGTGTGTGGGATGGTAAAAAATGAAGGGGAACCCGGTGGTGGACCTTTTTGGGTGCGAGATGCCAAAGGAAATGTTTTTCTTCAAATTGTTGAAGCTTCGCAAATCGATACAGAAGATCAAAACCAAGTGCGATTTTTAGAACAATCAGCCTATTTTAATCCGGTTGATTTGGTGTGTGGAATTAAAAATTACAAAGGACTTCCGTTTGATTTGTCGCAATTTGTCGATCACAACAGCGGATTTATTGTCTACAAAAACCACAAAGGAAAAGAGATAAAAGCCTACGAACTTCCCGGTTTATGGAACGGTGCCATGGCAAAATGGTTGACTATTTTTGTTGAAGTTCCTCTCATTACCTTTAATCCGGTAAAAACCGTCAACGATTTATTAAAACCTGCTCATCAACCGCAGTAATGGACGCAGCTAAAATTCTATCAGAACTCAGTTTTAAAGCCGTCAGAAGTAGCGGAGCGGGAGGCCAAAACGTCAATAAAGTGGCATCAAAAGTCGTTTTGTCATTTGATTTACACAATTCTCAAAGTTTAAGTGACGACGAAAAAGCATTGCTTTCAGAAAAACTAAAAACTAAATTCACGCTACAAGGCTTTTTGATTTTAAATTGTGATGAAGATCGGAGCCAACTCAAAAACAAAGAAATTGTAACCAAACGATTTTTGAAACTTATTCAAAATGCTTTAATTATACCTAAAAAAAGAAAACCAACTAAAATTCCCCGTTCGGTTATTGAAAAGCGAATCAAAGCCAAACGAAATACTTCAGAAATTAAACAGAATAGAAAGAAACCGGAACTTTAAGAAGGTGATGGAAGATGGGAGACGGAAGATGGAAGATGGAAGATGGAGATGGAAGATGGGAGATGGGAGATGGAAGATGGGAGATGGAAGATGGGAAAGGGATTTGTGTTTTTTATTGTTTTTTGCCATTGAATTTCTTTTTCATACATTTGCCCTGTCTCAAAGGGGTGCTTATATCCTGAACTAAATTCAGGACAAACGAGCTGAGATCATACCCAACGAACCTGGAACAGGTAATGCTGTTTAGGGAGGGCAGAGCGTTAAGAAAATGTTCAGTGAACATTTTTAGCGAATGAGCCGGCCGGCGGGCTGGACTTTTTTTGACGTAATGCCAGAGTATCAATTTTAATTTTTAACCAAGAATAATTACCCCTTTTATTCGTAATCTATTACGAATGAAAACTTTATTCAACAATTGTAGCCGTAAAGGCTATCGCAAAAAAAAGCATAGTTGCTTTTTAAGTGCGGCCCTATTCATCTGTTTTTCGGGAATCGCTCAAGAAACTATCAAAGACACCGTAAAACCAAAAGAAGTTTCTTTGGATGAAGTGTTAGTGTCTGCCGTTCGAGTCACTTCTCAAACACCTGTTACCTTCTCCAATCTTACCAAAGAACAATTCAAATCCAGAAATCTTGGGCAAGATATTCCCATTATGATGAATTATCTTCCCTCGGTCGTAACAACTACCGATGCCGGAGCCGGTGTGGGTTATACCGGAATTCGGGTGCGTGGTTCAGATGCCACGCGTGTAAATGTTACCATCAACGGAATTCCGTACAACGATTCTGAAAGTCAGGGTACTTTTTGGGTAAATATGCCCGATTTTGCCAGTTCAACCGAAAGTTTGCAGTTGCAGCGAGGTGTTGGAACTTCTACCAATGGTTCAGGTGCCTTTGGAGCAAGTTTGAATCTATTAACCGATAATTATTCGAAGGAATCTAAAGGCGAAATTTCAAATTCCTTCGGAAGTTTTAACACCCGTAAACATACGGTAAAATTCAGTTCGGGGTTGATGAATGAACACTTTGAATTAGCCGGACGATTATCGGCCATCAATTCTGATGGGTTTATCGATCGTGCGTTTTCCGATTTAAAGTCGTATTTTCTCCAAGGTACCTACGTGGGCAAAACGACCTTGATTAAAGCACTCGCTTTTGGTGGAATTCAAAAAACCTACCAAGCTTGGTACGGTTTGGAAGATCCTGAAAAACTGCGAAACAATCGAACATTCAACGTGGCAGGTATGTATTTTGACGAAAACGGAACCATGAAATTCTATGACAATGAAACCGATAATTACCAACAAGACCATTACCAATTGCATTGGAACGAGCGTTGGAGTGAAAACTGGAGCAGTAATTTTGCTTTGCATTATACCCAAGGAAAAGGTTATTTTGAACAGTACAGAGAAGATGAAGATTTTTCAGATTATGGTTTGAATCCGATTGTTTTAGGAGGAGAAACCATTGATGTGACCGATTTAATTCGCAGACGTTGGTTGGATAATGATTTTTATGGAACTACTTTTTCGGTAAACTACATCAAAGACAAAGTAGATTTGATCATTGGTGGAGCAGCCAACAAGTATGAAGGAGCTCATTTTGGCGAAATTATTTGGGCTCAATTTGCTTCACAAAGTGAAATCAGAGATCGGTATTACGATGATTTTTCAACCAAAACGGATGTGAATGTTTTTACTAAAATCAATTATCAACTCACTGAAAAATGGCGTTTGTTTGGGGATATTCAGTACAGAAAT